>JAESRJ010000151.1 GCA_016764715.1 Kordiimonadaceae bacterium
AATCGGTGGCCAAATTGATTCAAGCAGTGCCCATTCCCACCGACAAAGTCGATACGTTGCTTGATCTTGAGGCGGTGACAATTGGCGTGCACAATAAACGCACGGTGTGTAACTTTATTATGCCAATTCTGTCACGCCCCGATTATGAGGCTATTTTTAAAGGCCTCGACGGCAGACCAATGTTGCGTATGAATGAAGTGGCTATGCTGCAAGCCAAGGTATTCAAAGCAACCATCCCCGAATTGCAACGACGCAAAATCAGCGAGACGCTCGACAGTTTTTGCCGCACCATTCTCGACAACACCCAGCTCCTTAAAAAACTGCACGTAATGGATATCAGCATGCAGGCAAAAGCCAAAAAATTACTTGGCATGCTCGCCGACACTTATTTTACCGAGGGCGAGTGCCGCACCCGCGCCGAATTGCAAGTGAGGACTTACATGAAACAACCGGGATTCACCAGGGGATTAGTTGCTGAGCTTGCAAGGGGCGAGATCGAAAAGGGCCTGCTTGACTTCCAGTCGTTGCTGGCCCGTGCTCACATTAAACGTATTGAAACTTCTTAACCAGAGTCAAATCGTGCTGCAAGATCAATATATGCCAAGATGGCAAAGGTATTTTCCCATCACAGTCACCCTCTCTATACTGATCACCCCATGCCCATACTTATCGATCACCAGCTGTGCTGTGCAGTATATGTCTAGGGCGTCGGTCATCCGACAAGTAAGCACAGCCTCACTGGGTTTTGCAACCGGCTCGACGGATCGCTGCCATGGAACTTTCATGAGTAAGCGCCCGGCCACCACCCTTAAGCATCTTTTTCCAAACTCACTATGGCACGTGTGGCGGGATTTTTCACGCAGGATAGAATTGCCGAGAGTTGTCAGGTCCGGTTTCCCGGCCCTATAAGCAGCAAGCAATACTGTAATTCAAAGCGTTGAGCGCACACCACCTTCATAGGTTTTGCCAACGGGCAGAACTCTGCCATCGACCAAAGTAAGCTCCARGCGCGCTCCTTTTCTGGACAGGCTTTTGATTTTATTTTTRCTCACAATAGCYGACCGATGAATTCGAACAAAATCTGACTGCAAWAGACCCTGCAGCCCCGAGATAGTTTGCCGCCACARCAGCTCCCGGTTTRWTGCACTGACACGCACATAYTTATCCTCAGCGAGAAAACACAAWATTTCMTTGTTGCTGAATAGCTGCATGTTTTTACCGTCCTGAACTTTCACCACGTATCYGGCRAGAGRWWCAGGCTGCGCGAGACGTCGCTCGATGCTGCGCTCAAGCGCTCTCTTCAGCTTACGGTGGGTGATTGGCTTTGTGATAAARTCGAGCGCGTCTACATCRTAGGATTCGASCGCRAATCCAACATAGGCCGTGACAAAAACGATATGGCAMTGAAATTKKCTCAACTGCCGCGCAAGYTCAATACCATTGATGTCGGGCATYTGGATATCCAGRAAAATTAGGTCTGGCAGTTCTGTTTGRAGCCTTTCCAGCACTTCGTCTGCTGAARCACAGGCTGTCACACTCTTTACACCTAWCTGCTGAAGCTCAAATGCRAGCACRTCCCTACCYGCTTGCTCGTCATCACATAGTAGAACCGTCAGATCATTTGGGGTCAAGGTCGCCCCCCGTCCTTGGGACAAAGACTGTCACGGAAAACACTGTCGGTGCGTCGTTTACGTCCACGTGAGCAACTGAGCCGAAGTTCTCTCTAAGTCTGCTATTGAGACTAGCCAAACCGGTACCCAAACTTCCCTCTTTGGGTGTGCTTGCCTGCTGTGTGGGCTGGGTGTTCGAGAGAGTGAGATTAAAACCGCTGTCTGATAGCGCCGCATCCAGGTTGATTTTGATGGTTTCTTTGCTGATTTCCACCGCATGCTGGATAATGTTTTCGAGGAGTGGCTGGATTAATAACACAGGGACGGCCATGGCCGTCTGACCCTCACCAAGATCAGCCAAATTGTGCTGAAACATGATCCTCTCCCCAAAACGGGAAGACTGGATATCCATATAGTCCAGCGCAAAGTCCACCTCCTTTTCCAAAGATGAAATCCCATTCTCACCTCGTTCAACCACATACCGGAGCAATTCAGAGAATTTTACAAGCAACTCTTTAGTCTGAAAGGCTTGCTCCTTGAGAGCCGTTGCCACAAGAAGATTGAGCGTATTAAATAAAAAATGTGGCACCATCTGGCGGCGCACCAGTTCAGCATTCAGCGCACTTATTGCTGCCGTTGCTCTTAACGCATCTTCCCGGCTTCTAGCTTGCTGCTGAACAAGTTGCCAAGCGACGTAACAGATTGTCCAGACGACAAAAATATAGCCCGGCAGGTTAAGGCCTGTGGTAAGGGATTGGATCGGGGAAAAGGGTGCTTCGGGCGGAAACACCTGCTGATAAATCAGGTCGTGCGTAACCTTGAAGATTAGGATTGAGGCCACAATGGCTATCATTGCCCCGAAACCCCGCAGTAGGGTTTTTCGACCGACAAACCTGTCCAATGCGGGCTTCAACAGCAAACATTGCATAAAGCCTATACAAGTATCGGAAAGGTCCACGGCCATATATATAAGCGGCTTGTCAAAGATAACACCCTGGGATGTTCGCAGCAGCCAATAAAACAGCACCCAAGCAAAGGCATTAAATTTCAAAAACTGCTTATATTCTTCGGTCACATCAGGTCCTATTCTAGGGCGGCACGACAAACTGGCCTGTTAAGCGGACACTTTTCATCTTTGAAACGGGTGAAGGATTCTTCAAAAGTGTCCCATGTCCATTTGCCTGGATCATGCAGGTTAATGACATAGTCAAAATCCAAGCCCAGTTTAGTGATTTCTTTCTTCAAGGAAACACCTGCCCGGGTCGCCGCACGCATCTGTGTTGCCGCGTAAGGAGCTCGGTAATGGTCCGCCGCAACAAACGMCTTCCGGCCAGGAATTTGGAACAATAGCACTTCAGACACGTCAACAGTGCTCAACAAATATAGGGAAACCTTATTCGGCCCTTCGCCCAACTCACGCGTTGAAGATACAACTTCATAACTGTCCTTGCCAAAATCAGGACTTACATGGTCCGCTAATAGTTGCTCGGTGTTTGGTGTGATCAGAAACTTCACACCTGTGCCCAGCAGGTCTTTTATGCCTGARATATGATCAAAATGGTGATGTGTTGCGACCATATATTTCAGCGGTTTTTCGTTGCCCGTTTGCTCGCGGAAGTATTTTAGTCTGTCGCCAAGGCGCTGCAAGGTCCCTGCGCCGATCAGATACTCACCTGTATCGACAAATGTACTGTAGGTGCTGTTCTCGCCGACATGGTAGACACCYGGCAGGATTTCTTCCGCGTGCCAWGCYGYGCGGTCAATATTYCCGGGCATTTGCCTTAATTCGGATTCCAGCTCAAARTTCTCATCCGAAACCGCATTGATKGTCACGTCCGTAGAGCGCCGATAATTGACCAATCGGCCRTTGACATAGTAATCAACCTGACGGGCAAATCGTAGGCCATTTTTGTTTGCATAGTCCCGGAATTGRTAGAAAGTATCTGTCGCCGTTTCACTCCTCGCCAACTTGGCGATCAAACTGGTCGCTGGATCGATGAAAGGATAGAGTACACGGCCGCCTTCGAACGTAAACTTATATTTGCTAAGAGTACGGCCCATAAACTGCTCGTCAGACAGATATTCAAGACCACCSGGGTKCYTGGATATCATATAAGCCAGYAGGAAGTCTGAGTTGCGTATGGTMGGCATCAACTCACCCAGCCGGTTYCCTTCAGAACTGGCACTMGGGAGCAACGCCCGACTTTGATATATAATCGCGTGAGAGTTTCCATCGGTTTCCAGAAACCGAAAATGATGCAGCGATCGGTAATGATTATTGAAAAATTCGACTGAATAGCGATCYTGMCTAAAGTCCATGTCCGCCCAAAGGCGGAAGTTATGAAACTCACCYAACGTAGGTGTTCTATTCTGGCCAAGCCCRCCAGAACTGATATCCATTTTKACTGAAATGGAATCGATCGMATCCATRCCGCCCGCARAATATGCATGTTCAATYTTGTCCGCCACGTTGTTGGTTTCGGCGACAACAGCYCCGCTGGCCAGCAGAATGGCAACGCCCGCGCCTATAAGGGATATAGCAAAAAGTCTCTTCATAAATGTCCTCCTAATTACATCTGGAAGAACTATTGAAAATGCACCGCTTCGGCTACGTGAATTGTCGCCAACACACTCTATGATGTCGCGAACTCGGGGATAATGAGAACATTTTGGTCTTCGGCAAGCCAAACGATGCCAGGATAGTTTCTAAGCACGACGGGTATCATGTGTAACCGCCCGCCCAGTACCCTTAAGCGGCTTCTTTCAACCGATTGTCGTTAAAGTTCCATGGCAGCAATTCGTCGATACGGTAGATCGGGTGCTGAGCAGACATGGTTTCTAAGTTTAGGTTTATGCAGGAGAGGTTGAGGGCCCCGCTAGCTTTCTCGCAGCTATAAGTCTGTCAAAGCCTACCGCGCATACTGCGAGCGGCTCCAACTCACCACTCCTTCTGCCATAAAAAATGGCCGCCAACTTGGCGACCGTTTTTATCACACTTGTTTGATCGCTTACGTCACAAGCAGTGCCTCCACGATAAAATCATCCGTCAGCTGCTCGAACTTGATCACGCGGTGGCCACCGGACTTTTCAACCCAAGCTTTCGCTTTGATGATCTGGTCCACGTCCTCACCGCAGTCCACAAGCTCCACAACGAAGCAATTGTGATCAACACCGTCAGCGCTTACCACTTCAGAGCCCAGAACAGACACTTGCGCAGGGATCAGCCGCGCCCAACCGCCAAGCTCATCAGCCTCCTCACCAGTCTTAATGTCTATCCTGCCAATTTTAAGCGGATCAGCTCCATCAAGGTCTGACCAATCGCGCATGAACATCAAGAACCAGTTAGCTGTCGAAATTACAGATGCACCTGCAGGGATAACCACGTCGACTTCCKGCTCTGTTGTAAAGTCATCTGCGCTCGCGCTCTTATCCTCGAACTCCAACTCGAGCGTAACTTTGGCGCTACCACCGTCCACGTCATAATCAGTTTCGGACGTCACGACGACGATGGTGTGACCGTCTTCAACCCGTTCGACTTCAGTCTCCAGGTCAAGAGCGCCTGTCCCGGCATCTAACTCCATCTTACGCTTGGTTGGTGACACACCACCAATCAGCAGCTCAAGGCCAGCCACCAGCCTATCAGGCCCAGTTTCTTTGCTGAAGGCCACTTTTTGCACCACATCAGGCTGCAATACGCCCCCAATACCAACAGAAACTTTATACACCAGTTCCTCGCCATCGCCCCAACTAGGAACGCCCAAATCTATCGCCGGCAGGAAGGATTCGGCAGGGTAGGTCACCGGCTCATCTSGATTCGTCGGCAAGTCGGGATAGTCGGGTACCGGCGGCGGCGGCACTGGCGGCTCCGGATAATTTCCGGGACCCCCGTCGAACCAAGCCTCGGTTATCAACTCACCGCCTTGGTTATTCACCATCGCCGGCAATTCCATCCGCGTGATCTCAAGTGGTATCTTATTAATCGGCAACTGCTTGTCGATATCAAACAAGTCAAACTCGAACTTATTACTAAAGGCGATGGCGATAGCGTTCATCGCAAACGTCCCAACCACGCTAATCAGCGCCGTAGCAATCACCGTTAACGCGCCACCGATGAACAAACCCAGCAATCCAGAAACGATTACCTCGATACCCTTCGAGATGATCCATCCAAAAAAGGGAATCTTTCTCAAAATCGGTGTTACGTTTCTGCGAAGCCAATTCTTCACGTTGTTTTTAATATAGCTAATATAATCTACATAGGCGAGCAGATAGCTCGGCTGATGCAGGTCCGGCACCAACCTTCCCTTGATGGTAAACTTGTCGACGTCTTCAACGATGAAGGGCTTGATGTTTGTCCGTATATGGCTCGGCGAGCGGAAGGGTACCGTAAAGTTCGTCCTCACATAATATTTGCCAAGTTTGATATAAATCCCAAGCTTTAAATCCATCTCAAAATACAGCTTGGCGTTAATCTTACTCGGCGGCCTTAGGTCAATGTCGCTTCGCTTCTCAATTCGTATCCAGGACCCATCCCTTATATGCAAAAAGCGGTTCGTTGGCTGACCAGCGATTGGTACAGTCAACGGAAGGTATGCGTTTAACATCCGTTGCATAAACGGCTCGACCACCCCGATCGACATATGTGCGTTCCGCCCGGGCGTACCACCCTGAATTGGTATCAGTCCTCCCGGCACATCATGCAAATAGACGCCCAGCGTATTGCCATCTATCTGTAACCCGCGCATATGAAGCGCAATCTTTGCCTCTGGCATTAAATTGAGGGCAGGGAAGGGGAATTCTGCAATCGGCTTCTCCAGCGCATCTCGAATGAACACTTCAATTACATAATTCAGAAGTGCAACGAACTCAGGGCTCTCGAAGGCATCGTCGCCAGCGCCAGCATCTGTCAACGCACGCTGAATAGTATCCGCATCAAAGTCGATAAACTGGGCTTCCTCAAGCCAGACTTTAATAATCTGGCCATCGATGCTTTCTTCGATTTTTAGAAGCATCGATGCATTGATAGTAATGTTGACGGTTAAAAACTCACCAAGGCCNMGTAWWRWWRYCRTNNTTKCNANTSAARCARKWMWTSSGTSMRCGYMAAKMYCATGCTCGCCTTAACAAACAGGCTGTCTCGCTCTAAATCAGTCCCTTCAATTGGATAAAAATTGAACGCAATAGGTTCTGGAATCAACCCGTAGAACTTAAGCTTTCTCCTGGTCGTCGAGTTAACTTCGATCTCCTTAGTCGTCTCAAACAAATCGGGACGTTTGTTGTGGATCTGCGCGCTAATAGCATTCAGTCCGGCCTCATGTAATTCGACGCCTAAACGAAAATTTCTTGCAACTGAAGTGGTCATCTCCCGTCTCCTACTTCTTCATTATCAAATGTACTTCAAGATAAAGCGGTAAGTGTTCTTCCGCTTCCGTTGTCATCTCTAATTTAACGCTTCGACTATGCGCGTGATCCTTAAGAGCCATCGGATTGCCCTGACCGATAYCAAACTTCCCGCCGTCCGTATCCGTTGGCTCGCTAGTCCTAACGTCATGAACATGATCAGCTTTGTGATCATGCCCAGCCTCGAAATGGACGACTTCGCGCTGCGTACCAGCCTCTGCGACCATCAAGAAAGTCCCATTGATAGGCTCTGTTGYCGCTTGATCCAACCGCAGCCATCCGCGAGGTTCACTAGGCTTCAAGTACATCAAGACACCACCACGAGGTATCTTTTTCGACTTCTCGTTAAGTCTGATAAAACGCAGCTTAAAGAAGGACAGCGCAGGCTTTGTTGTGCTGCTGATGGCGCCGCCAATGTATTGGCTGGATGCCACCTGGTGCCCATGCACCGTAGGCACTACATCACTCTGTGTCCCGGGCCTAAAGCTACTGATAGAAGTGCCGTCATTAGGTTTTGGCTTGAAGACAGTAAAGCGGTGACCATGCCGCACATCGTGACTGTGTGAAGTATCCTTCGTTACAATCGTGTTCAAGGCATCAGTTGAGATCCGAATATATACATCTTTGATCCCATTAACTTCAGACCAACCTTCTGGCAAACCTTCTCCGATATATCCGATGATAGAGGCTGCAGGCAGACACCCACCTCGGCCGGTTTTCTCAAATAAAGCCCAATTTATATGTGATACTTCATTCGGCGCTTCGTCTGTTAGCGTTGGTTCTTGCCTATCTGACATCAATAAATGCTCGTGGGCACTTCCAGAACCACGCTCAGTGGTGCCTATAGGAAGCTCCGCATCGCTCGTGACATCCAAGCGCTCACCGTGCACATGACCTAAACTGTGCCTATGGCTAGCTCGGCCTCCATAAGCGCCCCCGCGACCATCCTTATTCGTGACGCGCAAATACCGGCCATCATGCTTGGCTGAAATATCTTCCAGCTTACAACCCGCTATGAATGTATCCGAAAGAACCGCAGCACCCTTTGGTATGCCTCCACACGCGGCGACAAGCGAAGCACCCACCAACAGACCTGAGGCATTTTTCAACACCACCTTATTGATTTTAAAAAAATCTGAAACCAAATGCATGCGCGTCCCCTTCTAAATGCGTCAAAAACTAAGTTAGTACTGACTCAGAACGCGTAATTTGTACCAGTCCMATGTAATAAGAAATTATCCGGTGAATTATCTGTGACCAATGTCACACATTGCAATAAACAGGTCTCTAACTGTTCAYAGCCCGAAATTTTCCACAAGGTTACGGTCTGAGACAAAATCCGTCATCACTAGCGTTGTACTATCCTCAAATAGTCAAAGAATAGGAACAGGGCGAAATCGTTTGATTGGTCTGTCATTACAAAGCGCGGCGCCGGTTAGTTGGCTAAAGTCGCTGTTGCTGGACTACGCCGGATCGGCCTCGGACTTGGTTTTTAAGTTGAGACTTATGCAGCAGAGGCTTAAGGCCAGATCTGTGCTGAGTTGCGGCATACTATGACAATTTGTCCCTACTCATAGGGGTTTATAACGTAAATGCGAGATGATACCAACCTACCGTAACGAACTCGCCATAAGTGTGCCGCTACTATGATTATGCAACGCACCCTTGTGCCGAATGGTGGCCTATGAGATCGTTGCACCGTTCATCGTCTAATACTGCGCGCTTAGCGCGGGGCTGGTTGACAGTGAAAAGACATTCAGAAATGTTCGGTATCCGGGCCGTAAATTTGAGGGTGCTCCTAACTCCCCGATTAAAGGCGGAACAAAGATAATAAGGCTGGCGTCCCGTATCACTCAATTGTCAGACCCACCGCTAAGCCGCACGGCACGCGCTCGATCTGCCCGGAGGAGAATAGGACATGGTTTTCAAAATTCTTGTAAAGGCTACACTGGTTCTGGTCATCAGTTTCACAGTGGTCGCAACACCAGTAGATACGGCGAAAATAAAAGCCGCGCTAGAGGCACGGATCGCAAACGGCACAGGTGTTGGCTATGTGGTTGGTATCATTGATGCAGGTGAGCGCAGCTTCGTTACGGCAGGACAGGCCCGCAAATCTACGGGCGCGGTGCCGACGGCGGATAGTATCTTTGAAATCGGCTCTATTGCCAAAACTTTCACGGCTGTCCTGCTAGCGGACATGGTCGTTAAAGGCGAAGTTGCCCTGGATGATGCGGCCGCTTCCTATTTGCCCGAAGGGGTTCTCTTGCCGACACGCGGCGGCAAGGTGATTACGCTGCKCCATYTGGCAACCCACACATCAGGGCTGCCGCGCATGCCGTCAAACTTTGCCCCTGCGGACTGGGCAAACCCTTATGCTGACTATACAGTCGACAATATGTATGCCTTTCTGGCTGACCATACGCTCACGCGTGASATCGGCGAACGGGTCGAATATTCAAACCTTGGTATGGGGCTGCTGGGCCACGTGTTAGCGCTCAAAGCGGGTGTGTCCTACGAGGCCCTGCTACGGGAGCGTATCTTCGAGCCCTTGGGGATGGACAACACCTCAATAATAATTTCAGCAGATCAGCGCCCCTTTTTGACCGACGGCCACGACACTGACGGCAAGAAGACCAGCCACTGGGACATTCCAACCCTCGCAGGTGCGGGCGGCATCCGCTCATCAGGGAATGACATGATGGCCTATATGGCGGCTAACATGGGTTTGCTACAGTCAACGCTTTCACCTGCACTTGAAATGAGCCATAAATTCCAGCGTGATTTTGGCCAGCCCGGCCTGGAGATCGGCCTCGCCTGGATAAAGGAAAAAAGCCCAGAAGGCGATATCGTTTGGCATAATGGCGGCACCGGCGGCTACCGCTCCTACCTTGGCGTGAACAAGGAGAAAGGGCTCGGTGTGCTGGTTTTGGCAAATTCCAACGATAATTCTGATGAGATCGCGCGGACGATTTTGCGCCGACGTGGTGCTGCTCCTGTTGAAGCGGAAAAGGCGGGAATAAAGATAATAAGGCTGGCAGCGAACGACCTCAAGCGATTGGTCGGCGAATAGCAGCTGGCGCCGTAGTTAACAATCACAGTAACGGTTCAAGATGGGGCTTTGTACCTAAACGCCCGCCCAATACCCTTAAGCGGCATTTTCCAACCGAGTGTCGGTGAAGTTCCATGGCAGGAGCTCGTCGATACGGTAGATCGGGTGCTGAGCAGACATGGTTTCTAAGTTTAGGTTTATGCAGGAGAGGTGGAGGGCAAGAGAATCAGAGTCTCTTCAGCCGCATCGATGAACTCCTACCCTGGAACCTCAGCGGTAATCGGCTCAAAGAAGCAGCTTAAGGGTATAGGGCGGGCGCTAACTAACTGCCAGCACGTTGGCTGCGTGCTGGTGGAATGCGAATCCTCAAAGATTCTAGAACATTTAGGGAAATAGCACTTGTGCCCCCGGTACGGCCGGGGGGCACTTATTTTTGCCCTTTCGGATACAGGGCTGCATTTGGTTATGGTTTGTTTCTTGCGAGTTACGGCCAATATTGGACCTGTCACGGTTTAGTTCCGCTCCTTTAACCGCATGTTATGCGTAAAAGGAGAACGACAATGGGAACGAAACATTCGAGCGAGTTTAGGCAGGAAGCAGTGCGTGTGGCGCCAGCCTGGACATGGGCACCAATATCACAATAAAAGGGTACCAACAGGCCCCCGCCGTCGTATGGGCATTGCCAACTTGGAAGGGTCTTGCCTTTTATTCTGCGTCGGGTTGCAACTCAGGTTTGGCATTGTTGAAAGCCTCCAAGTCCATACAGCGTTCATGTATCCGGGCAATCGTCGGATATTGTGTCATATCTACGGAAAAGCGTTTGTTGTTAATAACTTGAGCGCTCAAACATATATCTGCCATAGTCGGTGTGTCACCGTGGCAAAATAATCCGGTTAGTTCCTCGGCTTCCAATCGTTTTTCAAGCGGTACAAATGTTGTGTCCACCCATTTGCGAAACCAGGTAGCTACGGTAGCGCTGTCTGCGCCAAAGCTGGTTTCCAGCTCCTTCAATACTCTCAAGTTATTGATAGGGTGAATTTCGCAAGCCACCATTTGTGCCAGGGATCTAACGCGCGCTCGACCATAAACGTCGGAGGGCAGTAGGGGAGGGCCGGGGCAAGTCTCGTCTATCCATTCAATGATAGCCATGGACTGAGTAAGGGTTCTGCCGTCAGGCAACTCAAGCACTGGCACAAGACCCTGAGGGCTAAGGTCCAACATCGCGCTGGATCTTTGCTCGCCTTTCCGTAGGTGGTACGATTGATAGGCGTATTCTATACCCTTGAAATTCAGTGCAACTCTTACTCTGAAAGACGTAGAACTACGAAAATAATTATGTAATGTAAAACCGTGCATTACTTATATCCAATTGTTTTAAATATTTATTTTTCATTCTTTTCCGGTACAACAATTGGCCAAGAGACTGAAATATCATAGAAAATAGAGGTTTTGTATTAAAATGGGTATTCTGGAACCTTGTCACTCACCGTAACCCATTGCCACTGGCTATATTCGTCCATAACCGAAGGACCACCGGACCGGGCACCGTTGCCTGACGCTCCCATGCCACCTATTGGGCCATAAACCTCATGAATAACCGTCTGATCATTGATATGGATAATGCCAGTCCGCAATTGTCGGCTAATACGCATCGCACGAGACTGATTAGCGGTGAAAATAGATGTTACCAAGCCATACTCGACACTATTGGCCAGTGACACAGCTTCATCGTCAGATTTGAATGAAGTAACCGGTGCAATTGGCCCAAAAGTTTCCTCTGCATAGATTGGCATATCGGGTGTTACATCGCGTAATACGGTTGGTCTGAAATTTAAGCCGTCACGCGTGCCGCCAGCGAGCAGATTTGCACCCATATCGATACTGTCCTGCATCAGCTTTTCAGCTCTGGATGCYTGAATTTCATTAATGATCGGCCCTAAATGGCACTGCTCTTTGGCAGGGTCGCCAACATGAAGGCTTTCTGCCTTTTCAGCGAGCTTATTACAGTATTCGCCAAAAATATTTTCGTGAACTATGTGCCGTCCAACCGTAAAGCATATTTGGCCCTGATGGAAAAAAGATCCAAACGCAACGGCAGATATAACAGCATCCAGATCAGCGTCTTCAAACACCAGCACTGCGTTATTACCGCCAAGTTCCAAGGCAGCTTTCTTAAGCCCCCGGCCAGCTGCTTCCCCAACTTTGCGACCGGTTGCAGTTGATCCTGTGAAAGCGATCATGTCGATATCATCATTTTCAACGAGCATAGCGCCGACGTCGCCTTCTCCTGGTAAAACAGAAACAACACCTTCCGGTACGCCAGCCAATTCAAATAGTTTAGCGAGCAGATACCCGCCACTTACTGGTGTCTGAATATCAGGTTTCAAAACGCAAGCATTGCCCATGGCGAGCGCAGGTAACAAGATGCGAGCGCCGAGAACGAATGGCGAATTCCAGGGAGTGATGATCGCAACAACACCAAGCGGAACCCGGCGCGCAAAACTATCTCTGGTTTGTTCACTTGATAAAATATAGCCAGTTGGCTGAGCAGTAAGTGCCGCAGTTTCAATTGCTTCTCTAACTGATGTATTTATCTCGAAGTCGGCTTTGGGAGGAATTGACCCGGTTTCCCGGACTATCCAATGCGCAATCTCTTCAGAATGTTGCTCGCAGAGCACAGCAAACTTTCTTAAAATATCACCTCGAGCGACCGGTGTAAGCGCCGCCCATGCGGTTTGCGTCTCACCGGCTTTCGAGCAGGTGGCTGCAATGTCGTCAGCGCTTGCTACGCCTGCTTCAAACAGTGTTTCTCCAGTTGCTTTTTCTGTTACAGGAACAGTACCGCCGGATGCTTTTATAAAACTACCGTTATAAATCGAACCTGCTACAGCAGGGCTCATTAAGCCGTTGTCATTCATCTTATTATCCACCCGTATTAACATCAATTATGTGTAGCGCGGCTAACCCTTAACTGATCACTATTGTTTTGGGCCAATAGTAACTTCCAGAGGCGGTAGCCCCTTAACGTTACCTTTTAAAACATCACCCGGCAGAATAGCTCCTACGCCCGCTGGTGTGCCGGTAAAAATAATATCGCCTGCCCGTAAAGCATAATAGTGCGACAAGTCTGAAATGATCTCGTTGACGTTCCAGATAAGCATGTCAACGTCAGATTCCTGGACCATTTTATCATTAACGGTTAGCGATATTTCGCCGTTCACTAAAAGCCCGGTCTCCGATACGGGCGCCAACCTGCCTACAGGGCAGGACTGTACTACATTTTTTCCTGTATCCCACGGCCGACCTTTTTCGCGTGCAGCCAGCTGCAAATCCCGACGGGTCATATCCAGGCCAACCGCATATCCCCATATATAGGATTGTGCGTCGTCAACAGATATCTTGAACCCATCTTTGCTAATCGCCACAACAAGCTCAATCTCATGGTGATAGTTTTCCGTACGCGATGGATAAACTATCTGGGCCTCGTCTTCCGGGCCTGCGTTTACAAGTGTCTCAGCCCATTTTGTGAAGAAAAATGGAGCCTCACGGTTCGGATCCTTGCCCATTTCCCGAACATGAGCTTCATAGTTGCGTCCGACGCAAAAAATGCGTTCTACAGGGTAATCGTCACCGGATGTCGTTTTGTGTACAGTCATCATAATTCTCTTATTTTAATCTTTTTGTTCTCGCCAAAAACCTAATTTTTTGTGGCATACCCGATCTGAGTAGCTAAACAAAATAAGGTCTTCACTACCTGTCATAATTTCTAAACGTGACCAAGAGGGCACGGCAATAATGTCTTTAGGAGTTACGTTAATCTCTTTTTCGTCAACTCTAATTACGGCGCTTCCTTCGACAACTACATACACACTGCCTGCAGTTTGCCGTCGTCCTTTGGTTTTACTGTGCTTCGTAATCTTTTGAACGAAGGCAGAGATGGTATTCATCATGCCGCCCGGAGTGGCCGGGTTCTTGAACTCAATCATCCAGCCCAGATGTGGGTCGGCTTCATTCTCTGAAGCTAAGGTTTCAAGCGCATCTCGCCAATAATCGTAGGGAAAATGAAATATCATTTCATTGCCGTCCCCTGCAACTGAATCAAGGCTGTGTGAAATAGGGAAGATATGCTTCGTTTTTGTCGACGCATCGAGTTTTGCGTCTGCAAGGCCTGAGTTCGGATGAGGCACAGGCATAAGTTCCTCGCCCTCGGCAAAGCCAGCGGTAAAATGCCCTAATATAGGGATGTCCAGACCGTCTAGCCAAATGGCAGGGCTGGTACCGCCCGCATGTTCATGCCAATAGCCATTGGGGGTTAAAATGACATCAAAAGGGTTCATCTCCACCCTGTGGCCGTCCACTGAAGTGGAAGCTTTTTCACCCTCCAATACAAACCTTAGCGCCGACTGTGAATGTCGGTGTGGGGGGGCTAATTCGCCGGGCAATACCAATTGTAACCCTGCATATAGAGAATCTGTTATTTGATGCTTGTCATCGAAACCGGGGTTTTCAAGAATTAGGACACGACGCTCCGCCTCTTCGGCACTGATCATATTGCCAGCTTCCATAAGCAAGGGTCTGATGTCTGAGTAACGCCAAATATGCGCAAGCGCTTTAGGTTTTGGCGTTGGTGTTATCAAAAAATCCAGAACGTCCCACAAAGGAGATAAATCCATTTCCTTCAGTGAACTTCCGAAAGTTTTTTGTCCCGCATCAGCCATAGTTTCTCCCAAGCTGTAAATTACATATTGAATAATTAATTATATATAACGTAATTTTATACACAATACATAAATTGGCTTTAGAGCTTTTTTTCTTGCCAATTATTGGTCATATTCAGAAAAGCCTCTTAAAATCAAAGTTACTGGATATATTTTTTACAGAGGGGTCACGGGACTAAACCGCAGAGATAAGACTTAAGAGTGTGCAAACACTATTTTATCATGTTATTTCAAAGAAAACACATGAGGTAAATTAATGGATAAACCAGAAGAGCCTGCAAAAGCTAAGAAGCGCCGGGGGGTTCAGTCCGTAGATATGAGTGGCCTTTTGCTTGAGGCACTTTGTAGCTTTCAGGCATCCGCACCCCTAAAGGAGATTGCAGCTTTTTGTAATATTCCGGCGGCCAAAGCGCACCGCTACCTTACGAGCCTTATCCGGGTTGGTCTTGCTTCACAGGATAGTGCGTCCTCTCGCTATGATTTGGGTCCCTTAGCCTTACGCCTTGGAATTTCTGCTTTGGCACGGGACAATGTCGTTAAGCGGACAGGGCTCGAACTTGAGAAAATAACCCTGGAAACCAAAACGACGGGCCACATTACGATCTGGGGTGAAAACGGGCCCATTGTTATTCGGGTGGAACATGGAGGCCCTCCTGTAATTTCGTCACTTGGGCTAGGAACCTCAGTGCCTTTGCTCAGGTCATCTTCCGGGCATATTTTCCTGAGTTTCATGAAGCAGGCGGCTATTGCAAAAGTCCTCAAACAGGAACTGGAGGCCTATGACGGTGGAAAAAACCCGGTCGACGCCATAATTTCGAAAACAAGAAGAGTAAAATGGTCCAGAGTTGATGGTACCCTGATACCCGGACTTGCAGCAATCAGTGGCCCTGTCTTTAATTATGACGGCTCACTGGCGTGCGCAATTACGCTGATTTCAACGCAAATGAGCGACATTAATGACAGTGCACCAATGACAATGAAGTTTCTGAGATTTCTGGAAAAAATCAACAACGGAAAATAAACGAAAAAAATCATAATCAGAAAAAAGGCACTTGCTTTCAGTCGGATGAAATAAGCGCCTTAAATCTGAATATGTCTGCCATTCTGATTATATCTGTTTGTCAGGGCCTGCGTAGATTTTACGCAGGCCCAATTTGTTTAGGGTTCGGGATTAACCTTATRCCTTAGAAGTTTCTTGTTAGCGTCAGGTACCATTCACGCGGGCGAGCATAAATACCGTTGATAATTGAAGAGGCACCAAGGTCGGCCAGGCCGCCTATCAAGAAACGTTTATCGGTTAGATTTGTTACACCGAGCGCGATTTTCCAAATGTCATCTTTATCAGTATAAGCTGCATTCATGGAGATAAGATGATAACCAGGCTGTTCGAGCTCGGGCGTATTTAACGCATCAAAGAATACGCTCGACCGGTACGACCAGTCTCCGCGAAGAACAAATTGTCCGCCGCTATCCAAATCAGCCGTGTAGGCTGCAGATCCGCTCATCGTTACATCCGGCGTATACGAAAGGCTGGCATCTGCAGGTATCAACGTACCAGGATCTATTTCTGTATAGCCTGCATCCAGAAGACCCAGATTAAAGTTCAAAGCCAACGCCGCAACCGGGAAAAAGGTAGCTTCAAGCTCTATGCCGTCAWTTTTTGCATTTCCGGCATTTTCATTAATGGGTTCAATGATATTGAAAACAACGACTTGCAAATCTGTATAGTCCGATGTGAATGCCGCGCCGTTTATCCTCAAACGGCGGTCGAAACCATCCCATTTGAAGCCAACTTCATAGGATGTAACAGTTTCAGGCCCAAAAGAGGGTGCTTCTTCTCTTGGGAACGCAATGCGCTGAGAGAAACCACCGCTCTTGAAACCCTGTGAATAGGAAGCATACATAAAGAAATTGTCATTGAATTTATAATCAATCGAAAAGCTCGGTGATACATTAGTGAAGGTAGCCTGTGCATCATCATCCAGCAGTGCCATATCGGGGCCTTGGAAGAACGGAAACACACCACCAATAGGAACAATACGTGTATCATTACNTTTCTGGTCTCTTGTCCACCGTATCCCGGCAGTGACACCGAAATTGTCGAATAAATCGTAACTCGTCTGACCAAAGAACGCTAAACTTTTGTTTGCAAGAAAGGCTTCATTGGCAATTTGGATAAAGGCGATATCCACAGGGCCATCGAAGAATATATCTTCATACTGATAAAAGCCGCCAATTAGCCAATTTAGGCGATCATTTGAAGACACGCCGCTAAGCTGTAGCTCTTGGCTATATTGTCTTCCGTCAATCAACGTTAACGGATGCAAAATCAGGACTGGTGTTGCATCTGCATCTTCATCGTTGTCTGACAGAGATCTACGATAAGCAGAGATAGACTTCAAACTTACCAAGTCTGACAAGTCAAAAGTGACTGTCAGGTGAGCGCCCCATACGTCAAGATTAGAGCGCGACCGATCCCGCTCTCCATATGAGGTAAAAGGTTCGTCCGTTATAAAGACATCGCTGAACAAAAGCTCTCCAGTTTCTGGCGCAATAACGTTGTTATGGATGAACCCGCCCAAACCATTAGGGTCTACGGCAATCAACTCTGTACCTGCAGACTCTTCTCTTTTACGAGTGCGTTCTGCGGCGAATTCAATTCCGACAGTTTCACTTATATTCCATGTAGCCATAAAACGTGCAGAGAAGCTGTCTACGTTTCCTTGCTTAACACCAGTTGGTTCACCGCTTTCGAAATCTAGCAAATCAACGTAACCGTCCCGGCGCATGCTACTGACATTCAAGCTTGTAAGCAGTTCGTCATTAACAGGAAAATCCAAACGCGCTCGAATGTCTCTTCTGTTAAAATTACCCGTCGTTACATTGACATATCCGCCCAGCTCATCGCCCGGCCTGCGACTGAAAATATTAATCGCGCCGCCAATGGTATTCTTACCGAAAAGTGTCCCCTGCGGGCCACGAAGTACTTCGACCTGCTCAATATCGATGGTATCAAGAACAGCACCGGTTGTACGGGCTATGTAGACGCCGTCCAGATAAATTCCCACGCCTGGGTCAATCTGGGGGTAAAAATCACTCTGTCCAATTCCTCGGATAAACACAACAGCAGCGTTGGAGCTGCCCGAATTGGAAGCTGTACTGTTAAATGTTACGTTAGGGGCAATATCTTGCACAATGGCGATACTGGAAGACCCTCTTGCCTCAAAATCAGCACTTGTCACCGCTGTAACAGCAATAGGAAGTTCCTGAATATTCTCTGACCGTTTACGGGCAGAAACTATGATTTCTTGTATAAAGGCGAATACGGATTCGTCGTCGTCCTCTGTATTCTCCGCTTGCGCGTGGGCCGCTTGGGCGCCCATGACATTTGCCAGCATATAAAGGGGAATTATGCTGTAACCCATTCCCCGGCTGAATCTTCTTCCCTGAGATATCATTGTTTCCCTTTCAAATTACGCCATTGGAACAAGTTAGTCTTATTCACGTTTAAAATTGAGCTGACTTGGGAGAAGAAAGGTAGGTCCTATCCCTCATAGCCGCCTAGCAACATGTTACACTAATTGTAATTGTTTTCACAATACGTAATTTTAGTCTACAACAAGATGACAATTTATAATAGAATACCAACACTCTTTGGTAGTAAATCGTTTCTCGCTTCTGCCAATTACAATCGGCATAACTGATTGTTTTTACTAGGGTATAGCAGGAGTCCGATGCAAAAATACAATAAGGCGCAACCGTGAGATAAATGTTAGGTAGGAAAATGCTAGCTACGGTACAGTTGGTGAAAATTTCCTAAATAGATAGAATATGACGTCGTATGCACACCGATTCTCCGCGCACTGTTTTGTCGAATTTTGTGCCGGTAAAATTCCCGGGCAACAAGTGTATTATTCCGCCCCTCGCGCTCATCCCAATGATAGATACGTATTTTGGCCGATACATCCACTTGCCGCACACAATAAAAAGTCGGAGGTGTAAAATATGGCTACGCAACCACAAGCAGCTGAAGCCGGCGTTGGGGCAGCGGCCTATAATACCTCGCTTGGCAATGCAAGAACCGTTAGCGCCCGCCCTATACCCGTAAGCTGCTTCTAGCAGCTCGGCTTTTTGGAAGTTCCAGGGCAAGAGTTCGTCGATGCGGTTGATCGGGTGATCTGCAATAGTTTCCAAGACCCATGTTAGGTATGCCTGCGGGTTGCTGCCGTTGAGCTTTGCTGTCTACAGTAGAGTATAAGCAGCTGCTGCGCGCTCGCCGCCCTAATCGGAGCCGTAAAACAGAAAGTTTTTGCGGCCAAGGGCGATGGATCGCATGCATCGTTCCGCTGGATTATTATCTATGGCGAGGCGTCCATCTGTCAGATAGACCTCCAACCGTTTCAGTCGGGTAATGGCATAACGAATGGCCCCGGCCAAAGCTGATTTGGGAGGTATTTTGTTTAATTGGATTGGCAGCCAGGCTTGCAAAGCTTCAAACAGCGGTTTTGCCTTTGATTGACGGACCCGCCGTTTCACATCAGGTGGCTTTTTGCGGATCYGTTTCTCAAKWCCGTACAGCCCTGCTATTCGTTCGAGGGCTTCCTTGGCAATCAGTGAACTGTTTGCTTTGTGAAGATCAAAGAACTTGCGCCGGACGTGCGCGAGGCAGGCCACTTCGTTGATCTTGCCGCTGCCGTAAAGCTTCTCGTATCCGGCATAACCGTCTGCATGGAGGAAGCCTTCGTACTCTTCGAGATGGCCCTGCGGCCGCGCGCCTTTTCTGTCGGGTGAATATTTATAGAAAGCTGCAGGTTCAGCATTGCCCTGCCAGTCTCGTTCGTCCCTGAGATACGTCCATATGCGGCCAGTTTTGGTTTTGCCCGTGCCTGGTGCTTGCACTGGCACGGGTGTATCATCGGTGTGAATGGCAGGACCTGCCATCACATGTTTGCCGATGGCTTCAACAAGTGGCCGCACCAGTTCCATGCTGCGGCCAACCCAGTCAGCCATAGTATTGCGGCTGATCTCCACCCCTTCCCGTGCGTACATGCCGGATTGGCGGGACAATGGTAAATGATCCGCATATTTTGATGTAAGCACTTGAGCCAAGAGACCAGGACCGGGTTTGCCTTTCTGTATTGGCAATGAGATTGCTGGTGCCTCTTTAACACTGTCTCAGGCACGGCAGGCCATCTTCATACGTATATGCCGCTTTACCCGAGAGCTCGCTGGCACATAATCCAGTACCTCGGTAACATCTTCACCGATCCGATGCAGCGATCCACCACAACAGTCGCAGATACCGCCGTTGGGCAGATGCTCTGTAATGTCACGCGGCAAGTGTTCCGGTAGCGGCTTGCGAACGGCCTTTTGTTTTACCTCAGCGTCGGTGATGGTTTTATCAACATCTGGCTGTCCCTGAAGGATAGCTGCTTGCTCGGTAATCAGATCCTCAAGGGTGAGCTCCATCTGATCAACGATACTGTCTATGGCTTGAGACGAAGAGCCAAACTTTGCTCGCCGGAGGCCTGCAATTTGCAGCCGCAATTTCTCGATAACAAACCGCATCTCAAGCCCCAGAGTGTTTGATTCTACTAGCGTTTTGGGCAGGGTGAAAGGCGCTCTAATCATAGCTATTTTATAGCCCATGGGCCGCCCAACATCACTATACGATATCAAAGAACAGTCATTAAATCAGGGGCTTATAATCAAACGATTAGCCCGCCAGTATTRGCTTCCAAGTCTTCCTCTGGATACGCCAGTCGATACCTTCAAGCAGCATCGAAAGCTGGGAATCACGCAGCGTAATCTTGCCGTCTTCGGCACGCGGCCAGACAAACCGCCCCCGCTCTAGCCGCTTGGAGAACAAGCACGCGCCCTGACTGTCCCACCAGATAATCTTGCACAAATCACCGCGCTGGCCTCTGAAGATAAACAGCTGTCCAGAGAAGGGGTCTTCCTTTAAAACCTGCTGCACCAGCATGCTCAGCCCGCCAAACCCTTT
>JAESRJ010000353.1 GCA_016764715.1 Kordiimonadaceae bacterium
CCGCTCATCCTGAACATACACGCTCTTTGCCATCCGTGGCACCGCGACATACCGTTCATCCTGAACATACACGCTCTTTGCCATCCGTGGCACCGCGACATACCGTTCATCCTGAACATAAAAGCCATCTACAATTCATTGCTAATGGCTTTATTTTGTAACTTATAGCTTTTAACTTTTTAGCTTGTTGCTGTTTCTCAGCTATTTTTCCGCTTGCTCGCCCACTTGTGGCACTGGCTCAGGCTTTTGAATTTCTAATAATTCAATTTCAAATTGTAATACTGARTTRCCMGGRATGCGTGGTGGATTRCCGTTAGGGCCGTAAGCTAAATCMGAAGGGATAGTAAATTTATATTTAGAKCCAACTGACATCARCTGTACRCCTTCAGTCCARCCTTTAATAACACGATTCAAAGGAAATACGGTAACTTCGCCACGGTCATCAAARCTGTCACCATTTAAGAAAGTACCTTTGTAGAGTACTTTTACGGTGTCAGTCGCTACAGGCTTGTCACCTTCACCAGCAGTAATAACCTCATATTGAATACCAGATTCAGTAACCATTACGCCTTCTTTCTTAGCATTATCTTCTAAGAATTTTTGACCTACAGCAATTGCTACTTCTGACTCTTTAACGGTCATTTCTTGCTGTTTGGCTTTCATGTTCTTATCAAGATTAGCCAACAACGCTTGGATTTCTTCTTTTTCAATCACTGATTTATCATTAATGCTATCAACAAAACCACGTATGATTAACGCTTTATCTAAGGTCAAACCTAGTCGGTCATGCTCGGTTAAATTACGTTGCATATACAGTCCAATTGACGCACCTAAACCATAAGCTTGCTTTTGTATTTCRGCTTCTAGTACTGGTGCTTTTTCTTCTTCTATTTTAGCATCRCCTTGACAACCAGCAACAGCTAATAAAGCTACTGCAATTAAAGTGGGTTTAAAAAATTTCATCNTTTTCTCCGTTAACACATCACAATTGGAGAAATCCCCAATCYTTAATTTAANTRCTNTGYTTAGTAAAAATAACTAAACAAAATTAAAAAACGCCTTATACTAACTAGAAATGCACCAATAAAAAAGACCTAATATGTTGCTTAACTTTTCCATGAACAAAAAATACCGCTTCACTGCACTATTTTCTGCAATAAAGTTACTAGCAATAGCCTTGTTATCTCTAGTGTTTTTACAAGCCTGCACTCCTTCTGCTGGCAAACCACTACAACGYTATCAACACTCCATTGAAGGCAGTTATGCTGGTGATATTTCTAACGATGGTAAATGGAGTGTTATCTCTTCCATTCATCATGGCGTTAGTGTTTGGGATTTAGAAAAAAACGCTCTAACCTACCAATGGGCACAAGAAGTAAACAATAGCGACAATCTCATGTTAGCGATTGATATTAGTAATAATAATAGCCATGCGTTAACTGCTAGTAATAAAAACTTTGCCTTATGGAACATGGAAACCGGCAAGTCAGAAGGTTATTGGAAAGTACGAGAATCTAATATTCGCGACATCGCCGTTAGCAATAATGGTGATTACTTACTTATCGGCAAAGGCAATGGCACAGTGGTTCATGTTGCGGTAGATACTGGCAGGCGGTTAGAGTTTTTAGGCCATAAAGAAAAAATAAATACCGTCGACATGATGCCCAACGGCAGAGTAGCCATGTCAGGCGGTAATGAYTTTATTGCTTACGTTTGGGATTCACAATCAGGGCAGGTGATTTATCAGTTTAATCATACTAGCAGGGTATCTAAAGTAGCACTTGATCCTAAAGGTCGTTTTGCCTTTTCTGCCGACAGCATGAAATCAGCTTATATATGGGATTTAAAAACAGGTAAACTCATTTCACAACTAAAAGGCACTAAACGCCATGAAGTATTTAGCTCGGCACGCTTTTCTCCTGACGGCAAAATCTTAGTTACCGGTGCAGCCAGTAGCAAAGTCAGTGTTTGGGACATCAGCACTGGTAAACGTACCGCCAGTTGGCATGTTACCCCAAAAGAAGCAAATAGACCGACGGGAGCAGTTGTATATAGCCTCGCTTTTAGCGATAATAATACCTTACTTACTGAAAGCYMAYSRKKMTWWKCKSAKSTTKGKYWRMTCCCTCAAACGCAATAATAGATACGAACAGTTAAATAAATGACCGACCAAGCCCAAGAAACCCAAACAAGTAAAAATATATACATACTTGAAGAGCGTATCGATTCTTTAGAATCACGCAACTTATTTCAAGATGATGTTATTGAACAACTTAGTGAAGAATTAACAGTACATCAAGCACAAATTTCCGAATTGAAAGAGCAAATTCAATTAGTGGCTAATCGGTTAAAAGATGCTGGCAGTCTGTCTTCAGGTAAAGATGAAATTGAACCACCGCCACCGCATTATTAACCATTGAAAGTTAATCATTGAAAGTTAATCATTGAAAGTTAGCCATTAAAAACTAGCTGCTAAAAAACGAGCCCTAAAAAGAGCTGCTAAACTCCACACCAATAAAACGAGGCTCATTTACTATGCCCGTTAAATTATTAAAATCAACACCGCCAACCAACACCTGCTGATCAGTAATATTTCTAACAAATAGTGCTATTTCAAATTGAGCTTTTTTGGCTTGCCATTGATAGGCTGCACGCACCCCACCCTCTAACAGCGCCTTGCTAACAAATTCTTTAGAACGGTATAAAAAGAAATCTATCTCACTGCGATAAGACCAATCGGTCATTAATAAAAACGTTCCTTGACCTAATTCTGTTTGATAGTTGAGGTTAATGTTATAAATTAATGCTGGKGMRTARGGTAAATTATTRCCATCAACYAGCGCAAAACCGCTACTATTAACGGGATCGGTAACCGTACATTGCGCGCACACAGCAACATTCAATAAAGGATCATTAATTTGGGTACTGTTGTAACTCATGTTGGCTATTAAACGCCAGTACTCGTTCACAATAAACTCAGTATCTAATTCAAAGCCATAACCGTCGGTTTGCTCAACATTGATCAAACGACTAACGTTTTCTCCGCCGCCAACGGCGGTGACTTGCTGATCATTCATTTTATAACGGTAAATAGCAAGGTCAACTTTTCCTTGGTCGGCAAATATTTTTGATTTTAAGCCTATCTCGAATGAGCGTACATGTTCTGATTGTGCCGTGGTTATTTGGTCACTGAATATGATTCTGCCCTGAATACTCGGCGCTCTAAAACTATCTGCCACACGGAAATAAACATTGGTTTTCTCACTCCATTCATAAACGGTACTGACATCCCAACTAATAAAGTCATCACCTATATTTACTGCGGTTTCTGGTAATACGCCTGCGCCAATGGGACTTTGCAAGCGTTTTGTTTTATAACGCTTTTCATCTGAGCTATACCGAAGTCCTAAGGAAAGAGAAACATCACTAAGCAGTTCATAATCTATCGAGCCAAACAGTGCCCATGCTTGGGTTTGCTGATTTTGCACGGCGAAGCCATTTTGTTCCCCCTGTGCAAAGGTATTGAAACTAAAATTGTCAATTGACAATTGTTCATCAAAGTAAAAAAAACCGATTTGATAATCTAGCTTAGTCGTTTGTTTACTCGCTAAGCGAATTTCTTGGCTCAACTGTCGATGGCTAGGAATACCTGAAGAGCTTTCTGCGGGAAAAGGGATCAAACCAGGGCCTGATTCATCGACAAAAACAGCGCCATATCCCCTGCATATGGCATGGCACCAATGCCGTGAAACAATTTCAAATCCCCAAAACTTAATATGTCCAGATCGAGGTTGTGAGGCCCGTAATACGCTAAATTATAGGCAGCTTTCGTGAAACCTTTGGGCGCGATTAAAGCCCCACAATCACAACCAGTATCATTGAGGAGGCCGACGAACTCTTCAACTTGTTTGACATCAATTTTTCTATCATGGTGCTTGGCATCATAAAGCGTTCTGAACGTTTTTTTGCCAACTTCTTCTTCAACCAACACGTCGCATTGACGTGAGACTTGTGAATATCTACCGGGAAGTTTGCAGTCGTATAAAACTCTCGCATCTGGATAAACAGATTCAACTTCTTCAAAGAGCTGCTTCTCGTATTCTTTCCAATTCATACTATTTGAAAACTCGTTTCACCGGTAAAAGTAATTCATGCATGCTAGGACCTTTTGAGCATTAGTAAACGTTAGAAAACATAGCGTGTCAAAAGCATAAATACCCCTTGTTCCCGAGGAGACGGCTAGCCGCGCCCTTTGGGCCGGGCTCTATTTCGCTAAACCACCGAAACCCGCTAACGCTGATTTACGCCGGTAGCTCCACCAAGCCCCTTTGGGTCTTGTCCCATACGGGTAACGATCCCTCGCGGAAGGACAATCAATCACTGCCTACCTCTTGACGGACGACTTCGTTTTCAGATGGTCCGCATGTTGAGCCGCGTTGCGGCACCTCTGACCTGTGCAGCGCGGAGATCCGCGCAGCTATTTAATTTGGTTGGTTTTGTAAAAACTCCGAGAGGGTGCGGATGGCCTATCCGATAGCATCCAGCCAGCTTCAGCAATCCAGTAAAAAAACGGTTTTCACGGCAAGCCGCAAACCTTCCGCTTTACGCAGTCGCTTTCACTTGATCGCAGCTGTCTTCCTACAATCGCGGCCTTAATCCACCCCCTCCTACGGGGGTTTTTAATGTTTAAGGGAGGGGCTGTGCCGTGACAAATAGACTTGAAAAGTTAGCCGTAGAATGGATGCGTTGTGACGCAGCATCAATGAACCAAGACAATCAAGATGCGCGTGACGATGTTGCGCGCTCGATGTGTGCCCTCATTCAAAGTGGGGTGCTGAAAATTAGTGATCTTGCGGACCAACCAGAGATCAGATTTGCTGTGATAAACAGCCAAGCTGGAGTAGATCATTACGACAATTTGCACTCAGTTCTTTGTATTCATGAATATGTTTTGGAACAGGCCGAAGTGAAAGGTTCATATTGGTATAATATTTCCGAACGGAGCAGTGTGGACGAACTTAGACACGCTGTTATCGAGCGTATTCTCCCAGATATTCAGGCTGCATTTAACACCGTCAAAGACCAATATAATGACTGTTTCGATTTTGAATTTGTGCCGCGTGTACTGGCATCTATCAAAGATCCTATTGCAGCGGAAACAGAGGCTTTTATCGCGGCGGCAGCGGTTGAACTTCAAAGGTCAGAGCAAGAATGTAAAACCTCTGCAGCACAGGCTGGAGATGGATCATGAATAAGCTTCTCCGCACCAAACCAACTCAAATTTTTGAACAACATAATGATGGTTACATCACAACAGAAAAACGCGGCGTGAAATATGCTGTTCGCGAATTTGAAAACCGAGTTGAAGTAACCAGCAACCGCATTTCCCTTGGTAAATTCAATCCCGGCACCGTTCATTTTTTTGGTGACCTTCAAGAAGCTGAAATCGGAATTACCGCCATTGCGGGGCTTGGCGCTCTTTTAAACATCGAACAGATTAACGGCGCGGCTTGAAACACCCGCGTTCAAGTTAGGGGAGGGCGTCTTGTTCGCTTTCTCCGGGGATGGAGGGTTAACCGGACCCCCAATCTTACGCCTTCCATCCCTTTTAAATTTACACCGGAAACACGAAAGCACGGAGCACACCCCATGATTACTACTATTTCAACAACAGTCCTCGGGACAAACAAAGGTGCTGCAAGGATTTGGCTGGACGGTACCAAACTAAGCCGCGCTGGTTTCAACATTGGCGACGCGTTCAATGTCGTAGAAAACAAACTAAAACGCACGCTCGAACTGGTTAAAACCAAACAAGGTTCACGGCCCGTTATGCGTAAAAAACGCAGCTGGGGCGACAGCCCTCTAATAGACATCAATAACCAAAAACTGTCAGCGCTCTTCGGGCCAATCAAGATGCTGAAGGTGGTTTTTGTGGCCGGGCTCATTCATATTTCTGTTCACCCTGCAGCTCTTGCAATTGAAGACCGTGAAACCCGTATCAAAGCGGTAATTTCGGAACAGCTGCCTTTTGAGATCGGATCACTGGCACACGGCGGCGGGATCATGGATCACGCTGTTCATACTGGCCTAGAAAAATCTGGTTTACAGCCAAGTCTCGCTTTCGCTCTCGATATGGATAAAGACTATCTGGATGTTTCGATGCGTAACAATCCAATCTGGAAAAAAACCAGTCTTTGCATTGAAAGCCGTATCGAGGACGCAGACCTTTCCTCATTGCCAAAAGTCAATTTACTGATGGCCGGACTTCCTTGTGTTGGAGCGAGTGCTGCAGGTAAAGCAAAGAACGGCCACAAATTCGCAGAAAATCACGAAACCGCTGGCGCTTTCTTTCATTATTTTCTGAAAGTTGCAGACTGGGTCAATCCGGCTGTCATACTGCTTGAGTGCGTTCCAGGTTACTACAACACGCCCAGCTACTGTATTCTTTCTCGGACACTTGAACGAAACGGATACAAAYTGACTGAACTAAAACTCAACGGGCGTGACTTTGGGGCGTTCGAAGATAGAACACGCCTCGTGGTGGTAGCCGTCTCAAAGAATCTACACTTCAGCGGACATATTGAAAAAAGCACTATTCGCGCCGCTACGCTGGGAACGCTTTTAGATACCGAGGTGAAGGAAGATCAATACCGGCCGCTACCGTATTTGGAAAAGAAAGAAATTGCCGATAAAGCTGCAGGCAAGGGCTTCCGCCGCCAGATCGTGACCGCGGCTTCGCCTAAGGTGGGCGTAATTGGGGCGGGTTATGCTCGCTWCCGCTCCTCKGAGCCGAYGATTGCCCATCCRACGAACAACAAATTGTTCCGATTGTTATCGGTTGCCGAACATRCACGGGTGAAAGGAATACCCGCCTTTTTGCTTGAGGGCGTTTCAGCAACCAAAGCACACGAAATTGCTGGCCAAAGTGTCATATGGCCTCTGTTCGCAGTTATTGGGGAAGCTATTGGCAAAAACCTTCAAATCACGGCTGCAGAGTCTGCGGGGATTGGATTGCCATTATTTGAGGATCAGAAAACGGCGGGCCGTAGTCTCTAAATAGATTAGCGCCCCAGTGTGAATATCACACAGGGGCGCAAACTCTGTCTTGTTGGGATTCAAGACAGGCTGGGGAAAAAGGCGGGGGAGGTGGTTAGCCAGAAAATAGCAAAAGCAGTTGAAATATGAGGGCCAAAGGCATCAGCGAAAGCAGATTTAGGCCCACCTCTAAAATTGTCATAGACACAGCATGATATGAACAGCAGAAGCGCGAGAATGAAAAAGGGTAATATTTGAGCGGCTGGAAGCCAAACACTAAGAGCGGCCAGCAGTTTTATATCCCCTGCGCCCATACTCTCAATTTTGCGGAATTTTTCATATGCGGCACCAAACAAAAGCACGAGGCCACAAAAACCTACTGCAACATATAAGCGTGACAACATTTCGGACGGTTCTGAAACGTATACATACAATAACCCGAGGGCAAAAACCTCCAGAACCAAACTGTTAGGAAGGCGGCGGTCTTTTAGATCCTGCCGGGCCAGCTTAAACAAAAGGTAAAACAATAATGCCGTTATCATATATATCATCGGGACGTTTTACACGATTTGTGAGAGGCATGAAAGGCATTATTTCCAAAACTTCTGAGGATGGGCAGGGATATTGGMGTAAGTGATTGTTTAATCGCCGTTTTGCTRATCCTTCACTAAACCAGGTTCGCTTCCCTCATCAATACAAATGACGGTTTCCACAAGTGGTGGACCCTCCGCAATTTGTCTTGTTCGACGCTCATCCCGGTTTGGCCGTTCCTCAGCAAAACGGAGAAAAACAATGAAATACTTCACACAATCAACCAAGCGTGCCCAGGGCGAACTTTTCGAAAATACCGACTTGGGTGTTATCACCAACAAAACACATTCAGACACTGTAGACCTGATGGTATTAACAGCGGGCGTGATGTTCATCACCGTTCTCTTATCCTTCATGTAAGCTGAAAATCAGCTAGGAGCTGGCGGCACAGTCGCGGGCTCCTTTTTCGTGTCTTCGCAATCCAACATCTAAAGGAACCGGGCCGCTTACGCGGTATCCTAAAATGTGCAGCGCGYAGATCCGCGCAGCTSTTTATTTTGTTTGGTTTTGTATAACCGCCGAGAGGGTGCGGATGGCCTGTCCGATAGCATCCAGCCAGCTTCAGCGATCAAGGAAAAAAACGGTTTCCACAAAGGTGGACCCTCCGCTTTACGYAGTCGCTTTCCCTTGACCGCAGCTGCCTTCCTGCAATCGGGGCCTTAATCCACCCCCTCTTACGGGGGGTTTTAATGTCGAAGAAAAGGTGAGTGACAGCATGTACGAAGAATTCAAAAAAGACCCGCAAGCTTGGGAAGTGCACGGAAAATACGACTGTCATTCGCGGTCAATAATCTACATCCATCTCAAAACACGCAGAAAAATAGAAGTACCAAACTTACATGCCAATCAGCCCGTTAGCGCACGAATGAGCTACGCGGGGTTTGTTCGAGAACGGTATGTGAGGGGGCTTAGATATTGGGAAAAAAGTAGGGATCGACCCCATTCATTTACCCACATTCGCCAATACAAAGAAAGCCTTTCAAAAGTGGACGAGCGCATAGCGGAGTTCTGCGGAGTGGCTAATCAAAATGCCCCGTCTGGAATACCAAACCTTTTCTAGAAACATATCCATTTTTAAACGCGAGGTGAAGGTGATGAACAACGAAACCTGCAACAAACCAGAACATCCTGAACTGCATATTTTTCTATATTTCTTTGGGAACCACCTAAAATACGGGCACACCATTACAGGTGAGGAAAATATTAAAGAATGGCATGAAAAATCATACATTAAACCATCAATAACCTGTCACAATCCTACCTATGAGGATTTGCCCACAACAGGGACGCTAGCCACGTTCACATTCGACTATTACCCCGACAAGTTGATCGTACGGGCGCAGTCCGATGGGAAGTACCTGGACGGTGTTTACTTTGAAAACGGCTATAAGATTAAATACAATTCTTACTGGAAGATGTGGCAACTCTCACATCCTGATATTGCTGCTCATTTGGGTGACTATAATGAATTGGGCGAGGCGCTTGTAGACGCCCAAAAGGGCTAGCTCAATCTAGCTGGTCAGAACTTCCAGAAAACACCATTAAACCCCACTTTTGTGATTCAGAATGACACACTATTTTGATCACATAAATGTTACTAAAAAACGACGTAAGTATATGAACAAAAACGATAAAAAGTCCATTTTTCTGTCCTTTTTAGTTGCATTAAAAGGGATGATATGAGATACTTAAATCATGGAAAAACGGGTTGAATACCCTTCTAAGAGGAATTTGAAATGACTGGAACCATCAACAAAGTGACTATCGTTGGTAGCCTTGGAAGAGACCAAAAACAACGCAGCATGAATACATGGTTCTTATCTCGTAAACCTTGCAGTTGCTACGCAGGAAACTTGGATGGCAAAAGATCCAGGCGCTGACAAGATCGCGTTCTAGGGGCCTCTAAGACACTAACCCTCTTCAATTGATACAGAGAAAGCCGGGCATCTCCAGCTAACCCTCCAGCTCGGCTTTCTCAGAAAGGAATAGTTATGACTAATACAGAAAAAAACCGTGAATTTATGTTCACCCGGACGACTGACAACGGACAGTCCAAACTGTTTCTTTCTTACGTAGAATCCGCCGGGAAGCCGCATAAATGCGTCCCGGTACGCGTTATTACTCCGAAGGCTAATATTATGGCCAAGGGTGGGGATATACGCCCATACGTGCCCAAGAGAGACTTGCGGACATTCGATCAGTTTGTCCGTGAAGCGGAAGCGGCACTCAAACAAGAACTTTCGGCTAGCCCTAGTTCAGCAAGCACAAATTAAACCAAAACCCTCCCACTCATTCCCCAGCAGGAGACGCAGCATGATTAATTTGAATAAAACATTCGAAACAGGCGTAGACAGCCAATTCTCTTTAACTCTTAGCACTCTCAAGGGTGCGGAGGTTGAACACAGGTTCGCCGTGTGCGCTAGAGCCTTGGGTATGTCAAACAGCGACACAGCGGCAGTTGAAATCATGGCTTTCGAGTGGAAGCGCGATGAACTTCTGGAAGATGCACAGAGATTTGGGGCGGAAATCTTTGAAACTGTCGTTTCACGGTTTCCGAAACTGAAAGAACGGGCGCTACAAATGCGGTTGCTGGCTCCGCTGACAGAAGCGGGCAAAAGGTCCCATAAGAACATGTTAATGCATTGATATTATTGTATTTTCCCTCAACTTTTTCTGAAGGGCGTCTGCTTCTTTCTAAGGTTGTATTTTAGCCTAATTTCAGAACCAATATTCTGGACATATCAAAGCCACTGTCATTGGGTGCATAGCGGGTAAAGTCATATCATTCCATCAAGTTCACATGTTTCCAGATCATAACGGAACTGCACGGGTAATACTCTCGATAATTATGGGGTATTACCGTGTCAATGAAGAAAGCTATTCGCCAACTGTCCGGGGTAGGGTTTGGCGATGTCGATATAATTGAGTGTGTCCTTAAATATCAACTTAGCTTAACGGGCCGAGATGTGACCGAAGCAGGCCTTTCCCAAAGTTTCTTCGATCAGGACGACATTCAGACATTCTTGGGCAGCACTGGATATCTGATTAAGAGATCATGTCTTTCCCCGCAGCGGCTATATATCTCAAGCTGAAACAGGAAGTGGTGTATGGTCTCGTCCAGTCAGGTATCTATAGCGGATTGCACTTATCCGCCGCGATAATCGCACTTATCTGGTTATTTGGATCAGATTAACTGATTTTATTCGTAGGCTTCAAATCACATTAATTGCCACTATAGCCGACACGCATGAAACACTATCTGGAAACCCTTTGATGCGGGCAGAATTTATACTTTGATTTCGAGATGCGATAAACAGACAAAAAAATCGTTATTGTCCGGTGCGGAGGTAGGAAGTTTCGATTTGTTTTGGAAACGTCCGTTTGATAGACAGCGGCTTGCGTCTAGCAAAGCAAACCTTATCACTTTAACCTAAGTTTGCTGAAGTTGACCCGTCGTACCCATGGGCTTCATTTGTCGCATGTATTGGCATGACCTTGAAGACAAGCGAAGTCGTCGGAGCTACCGAAGGTTATATGTCGCTTTTGGTTCAAGTCAGGCGCCTGACCGGCCTACCATGCGCCGGCGGTAAATGCCGTCTGTCAACCCAGGTCCTTAGTAAAGACCCGCAATTCCCGACTCTGTAATTCCACGATTACTTTCTGTATCAAAGCCCAAGTGTAGGCAGTGATGTGATCAATGAGCCGTGAGAACTCCTGCCGGCGCATGATGGCTTCCATTCTAGCGCCATTACCATACTTTTCCACCACGACTTGCGTTGTTCCAATTATATCTATGACGTCCGTCATGTGCTCGCCAATAAAGATATGAAATATCCTTCTAGCTGATAGCAGTAGCTGTCTGGGCTGTCTCTAAAATGTAACCCCTCGCAATTATGAGGGTCGGCAGTTGCGCTTACACAGGAAGCGTCAAATGACACATGTTTATATGCTAGGAGTTGGACCCTAGAAATTTAAGTCCTGCTAACCAGGAGACTCACTAGGTCTAAAGCAATCCTTTTCTGCAAAATCAGCATGAAACGTTTTCTAGTTAACCTATCTTCTATGGATAGTTTATTAAGAAGTTTAAGTTAAAGATCACATAGCAAAGTTTTGTATAGGTGTTGATTTCACGGTGGAGACGCACTGCTGTGATTGGAAAAGCGAAGAGCGCATCCGCCTGCTCTTCGCTTTTCTTTTGTCAAATATACATTGAAACCACCAAACTTAGTGGTATAGCCCGCAGCCACACCTGACAGGTGTTGTTCGACGCTATTGCTGGCCATCCTACTCAAATCAAAGATTTTGTTTGCCGGCATTTCACCGACCAAACGTTCAACAAAGCCGTTTAAATCAAAGAGGGTCGAGGGATACGAAATGACCTTGAAATAGTGCAGTCACAAGCCAGGATTCCCGGCACCTTCTTCCTGTAACTGCGGATGTGAATATAAATTGTGAGTATTGAGCATAATTAACAGATTATTGAGGGCTTTCTGGCAGCCTCAAATCTGAACCAATACCGTTGAGCAGACACCTGAAGTTTGTTAGAAAGAAAATCCGTGCCAGATCATGTTTTGGTTGTTGATGACTCTGCTACTACTAGGTCCACCCTGGAACATGTACTGGACCTGTCGGGCTTCGAAGTTACCTGTGCAAAAGACGGTGCTGAAGCAGTCCTTGAGTTAGAAAGAAGCCACTTTGACTTCGTCGTAACCGATATAGCCATGCCGAATATGGATGGGTATGAATTGCTCAGAAAAATGGCGGAGCTAAAAGAACGAAGGCCTGGCGTTATCGTCATGAGTGAAAAAGGTCAGCACATAATCAACACTGGGCGAGAACTTGCCCAGGCGTATTCTATGAATTTTCTTGGCGTGCTCCCAAAACCTATAGACCAAACTGACCTTCTCAAGCTCTTGAGACATGTGGCTAGGCCGCGTGTCAGACCAAAATCACTCTTTGGACTGGAAATAGCCGAATCTGCTTTCCTCAGGGGCATGCAGATCGATGCACTAAGCGCCGTCTTTCAACCGAAGGTCAACTGCATTGATGGAAGTTTGAACAGTGTTGAGTGCCTGGCACGATGGAAAACAGCACATCACGGCTTGCTTGGGCCTGAGACCTTTCTTCCTATCGCAGTACGAAAAGGYCATATGCAYTTAGTTACCAAAAAAATGCTAACATTAGCCCTAAGACAGTGGGGGTATTGGGCGAAAAGGGGTTCGAAGCTGCATGTAGCGGTCAATGTTTCACCGCAAGACGTATGCCGTCTAGAACTTGTAGATGAAGTCAGAATTGCTCTCATTGAAAACGACGTATCCCCAGAGTATCTCACGCTGGAGTTGACGGAAACTGAGCACATAGAAAACACTGCGGTTGCGCTGGAAGTCATGGGCCGTTTACGTTTGATGGGCATCAAATTGGCACTCGACGATTTTGGAACTGGTATTGACCCACTGCTGCGGCTTAAGTCTATGCCGTTTAACGAGCTCAAAGCCGATCAACCTTTTCTACAAGATGCAATGTTGGCTAATCCCGCCACTGTTATTCTGACAAACACGATCAGCCTGGCACGCCGTTTAGGTATGACGTCAACTTGTGAGGGAGTTGAAACCATAGGGCAATGGAATCTTACGAGGATGCTTAACGCGACTTGCGCACAAGGGTATTTTATTGCGCCACCTATGAGCTCAAGCGACTTGATAAATTGGGTAAGAGACTGGAACCCTGTTCAGCTAATGAGCTTAGACACAAATGAAGATCATCTACAGGAGCTCAATATGTTCCTCGGAAATTCTACAGGGCGAAATAGCCGCGATTTCAAATCCTAGTATTTTTTGTCGAACAAAGCTGAGTTCGAGTTTAGTCTTCTACGGGTTAGCAACCGCCCAACCCCACCTGTGCATGCGAGAAAATCTATACCTTAAGGCCGTTCGAGTAGAGGGGCACAAGGGCCTCGCTATTTTAACATGACCTTTGTTACATAGCGACTATGCAGTTTCTATCGAAATTGCCTGGTATCATGGTTTATTGAGACCAGTAGGCCAGCATAGAGTTTCCAACTCTTTGGCAATCTTGGAAAGGGGTAACTCAATTTCCACTGCGTCAATTTCTTGCGCTGCTCTTGGCATGCCGTAAACTACACAACTAGTCTCGCACTGGCCTATCGTGTATGCGCCTGCCTGACGCAAAGCTAGCATACCAGTTGCCCCGTCTTTGCCCATTCCAGTGAGTATCAAGCCAACTACGTTTCGCACGCCAAGGCTTGTGATTGACATGAATAAAGCGTCTACGCTAGGCCGGTGACCACTAATTTTGTCTTCACAGCCATGTTCAAGTAATATCTCACTATTGCCGCGGCGACCTACGCGAAGCTGGATATCACCGTGCGCAATATAGACATTGCTTCTTTCCAGTTTTGTGTGATGTGCGCTTTCCTGTACGTTGAGAGTACTCGCTAGATCAAGCCGTTCAGCGAAGCTTTTAGTATAGGCGGGCGGCATATGCTGTACCACGACGATTGGCGGCATCCCTCTGGGCAGGAGGGGTATAATTTCCTTAAGCGCGACCACGCCGCCTGTTGAAGCACCAACCGCGATGAGGTTTACTTTTGGCATCGCGATCCTGGTCTGAGTTATCTTTCGCCCCAAATGCGCGGGACGGCAAATTCGGGCTTTGGCTGCGGCTTTTACCTTACTTAAGATTTCTGTTCTCAACTCCTCAAAATTGTGTTCAAGGTTTGCGGTCGGCTTCGCTATAATGTCGTATGCACCAAGCTCTAAAGCGCGCATGGTTTGCTCCGCGCCGCGCTGCGTCAAGCTTGATATCATAATCACGGGCATTGGGCGCAAGGCCATGATTTTTTCAAGGAATGAAAGACCGTCCATATTGGGCATTTCAATATCCAGGGTAATGACGTCGGGGTTGAGTTTTTTTATCATGCGCCTAGCTACTAACGGGTCTTCCGCTGTGCCAACAAGCTCAATATCCGGATCACTTTTCATCACCGCGGTCAGTATCTGACGAATCAGAGCTGAATCGTCGACAATCAACACTTTCACCAATTTAGCAGCCATGTTGCAATTCCTTCGAAGAAGCAAAAACTAGGACAGTCACTCAAATAATTCCACATCACCCCCATCCTTAGGCTTCGATAGGCCTTTGCGATAAGACTTTTCTTTATTGAATACTTGTGTATCGGCACCGCGTCGCATGAGCAGCCGGTCAACCTTGCCTGTAGCGGGGCAATAGTGAATACGGCGAGCGCTGTTGCCGCGTAGATCCTTACTCGTGACTAACAATCCTTCGTTAAGCAAGTATTCTTCAACGAAATCAGCGTTACGGTGGCCGATATCAGCGCTGTTGCCGATCACATTGCCCCCACCAAACACCTTAATCTCCAATCGATTGCGAGGACATCCTAAACGCAAAATCTCATTGATTAATATTTCCATGGCGTGATTGCCGTATCGCATAACCGCATTTGATACTTTCCAGTCCCCAGGCTCGCCTTCCGGCAGCATGAAGTGGTTCATCCCGCCAATGCCTGTTTCTGGGTCGCGAATACAGGCTGCCACGCAGCTACCAAGTACGGTGACAATCATCTCACTTGGCTCCCCCGTTACGTAATGTTCGCCCGGCAGCAATTTGACAATCATATGCCTATATTTACTGTCAAAATAGCGTCTGACCTGCGCTTCATTGCGCGTTGCCATACGTCGTTCAAGGGATTTAAGGGCGTTTACCATTCAGGGCTTTGTCCCTGATTGGCTGTTAACCTGGAAACAAGACCGCCCTACATTAACTAGGTTAGGATTTGTAGCTGTTAAGGCTTCAGCGTGGCCAACATACAGCATACCTTGATCATCAATTTGATCCACAAAACGACTGACTAATCGTATTTGTGTTTCATTATCAAAATAAATCATGACATTCCTGCAGAAAACAGCGTCGAAGTATGACTTAATAGGCCATGCCTCTATCAAGTTTAAGTGCTTAAAATGAACAATGGCTTTTATCTCATCGCTCATTATGGCATTGCCGTTCTCAAAATTGACAAAGCGCCGTAAAAGCGGTTTGGGGACATCTTTCATATCGCCTTCGCTATAGACGCCCAACTTGCCTTTCTCGAGCATGTTGGTATCAATATCGGTGGCTAGAATTTGTACATCCCAGCCGCACCCTTTGGGTATAGAAGCTAATACCGTCATCGCAATTGAATAAGGCTCCATGCCCGACGAGCAAGCTGCTGACCATATCCTGATCTTCTTCTTCAACAACCCCCTGCGATTGCCTTCGACTTTCCCGTTCAGAACCTCTTTACGTAAGTGGGTAAAGTGATGGCTTTCCCGGAAAAACCTGGTGAGGTTGGTGGTGATAGCATTGACAAAATCGACGGTCTCCACCACCCCTTCTTTGCTAGTCAAATAGGTAAGGTAATCCTTAAAACCTTCAAGTCCAAGAGCACGAATACGGCGCGAAATTCGCATATAAACCATCTCTTTCTTGCCGTCTTTCAGCTTGATCCCAGTTCGCTTATAGACCAATTCTTGTAGGGCTTTAAATTCGGATTGCCGAAACTTTAATGTGCGAGCTTTCATAATATTACAATCCCGGCTCGTGCTTTAGATCACGAGAACAAAGGGATTCGTGCTTTACCGTTACCACAACAGGAAATCTTTCTTTGTCGATGTTTGCGGCCAATAAAGGCCGTAACAACAATTAGTCTTTTTGCAAAAAAAATGGAGCAGCAATTGGACTGTTTTAAGTGCGAAGTAAGCGTCACTTAATCTACGCCCCAACCGTTTATTTTGTCTAAACACACCGGAAATTTCACTTATTATGAGTCCGCATTATAACTGAAAAATTCCAGCTATAAATGACCTGCTTTGTCGGCATACACCATTAAAGTCTGGCAGGAATGAACAGGCGGACTGCTACGCCGAACACTGGAGGACGCCTCAGCGCTACTTAGGTGAATTTGGCGGTAAACTGCTTGGTGCCGACTAGTCTACAAAAGCACTTAAAGCTAGACCTACATGGCACCGTTAAATGGCATCAATCCGCAGGCGTACCTGACATGGGTGTTCGAGGTTATTGCAGATCACCCAATCAACCGTATCGACGAACTCCTGCCCTGGAATTTCCGTGAAACCAAGATGGATGAAGCAGCTTAAGGGTATTGCTCGTGCGGTTACGGAATATAAACATATCACCTCAAAACAGTTAGAAAAAGTTCCACCATTGCGTAGCGGCRCGGCTTGTCACTAGCCTTGTCATTAGCGGGTAAAAACATACCGGATAGGCGCATGTCAACATAACCATGCAACATTGACCACAATGCAACGGCGACTGTGTCTTTATCGACATTCGCCCCTGGTACCGCTCGTTCGATTTCGTAACATAACTTGTTATAAATACTGTCCATGACGACAAGTAAGGCMGGGTCTTCATGATCAATGAGATCGCCRCGCCAAAGCAAKTGATAACGATGAGGATACTTGAAACCAAAATCTATTATTGTGTTCGCAAAGACTGCTATTCGGTCTTTTGGCTCAGTGGGCGCTTCAAGAAGGGTCGTTTCGATCTCCTTGAGAATAGTTTCAAACTGGCCTTGCGCAATTGCAGTCAGCAGTGCGCGCCTGTCTTTATAATGATTGACCGGCGCACTGTGCGAAACGCCTGCCGACCGGGCCACGGCACGTATAGTAACTCCACTAACGCCGTGCTGATCTAACAGCGATACAGCCACATCTAAAAGCGTGCGTTTTAGATCCCCGTGATGAAAAGAATTTGATTTGACCATAGCTCATATTGACATCGTCTACTTATATGTCAATATAGACTGTGTCAATATCCGGTTGGGGCGGCGGGCAACGCATCAGAGTGGTTGCAGAGCTTGATTTAACCATTGTGATCACCGGCCATAACAGGGAAGGCACAATCATGACTCAGATTTCAAATGTCGTCGTACCTGCGTCCGTTTTTTCCCCGATCACTTCCATCGCAGGAGAATTGACGGAGGTGTTCAGGGATATCAGCTAGCCGACATCGGCTATCCCGGTCGATGGGCGGAAAAATTGATTCATGGAGGATAAGATGCGCAACATTACGACCGCTTTTGTGGTGATTGCCAGTATACTGACCGCGCCTGTTGGCACAGCCACAGCAGAGGCCACCAAACAGGCTGCGGAAAATCCAGATACCGCTTTGCGCGCAGAACTGGGGCAGGCGATCCAGCATTATATGAGCAAAGACTATGAAGCGATGCTGAAGGTGGTGGAAGGCGTTCACGCCAAAGCGCAGACCACACCGATGAAACTGCAGGCCTTGCATATGATCACCGATGCCAACCGCCGTCTGGGCAACTGGCAGCACGTAATACAGGCCGTTGACAAGGCCTATGCGCTCTACCCTGACCCTRCCGCGCGKGASGCGAAAGTTGCGCTTAAACTATCCAACTTGCATATGGAAAAAGCGGTAGCGGCTGAGGCTTTGGGGGACCATGCCCTGTTGGCGGCGGCCAGCGATACATCCTATTCACTCTATCCGGGATTGTCCGGCGGGGCCTGGCAAAAGGCAGAGGCCGGGGCCTGGGTGGCGTCGACCTCAGGGCAGCGATGCCCAGCGATCGTGCAGGAGTATGTACGGTATGATGCTTATGCGGCAAAGGACCGTGAAACCGGCTGCATGTATTGGCATGTAAGCAATGCGGGCTACCGGGTGCATGTGGGTGATTTGGAAACGGTAGAGGCATCTCTTGCGGCTTCCGAGGAGGAGATCGCGAATTTTCGGGCTGTTGAGGTGCCAATGGAAACACTGCCGGTCGCGGCGGGCGCAGCCCAAGAGGGTTTACGGGTCAAAAGCTACCGCACCGAGGGCCGTTTTGCGATGGACTATGTCTCGGTCGCGCCCGAAGCTGGAGGCTGGCGGCTGTGGGTGGTGTTTCCGCCCGCCGAAGCGGCGCGCATGAGCGCCGACCTCAAGCGGCTTCTCGAGGCTGTCAGAAAATAATCTGCCTTTCAGGGGGGACTGTGCAATTGCACATGCACAGTAATAAGCTGTTATGTTTTACCCAAGGTATAGAGAATGAATAAATCGGAAAATTTTTGGGATAACGCTTCAGAAAACTATGACAAGACTGAAGAGCGGTTTGAGTACATTCATAAAAAATCTAGAGAAAATACTAAAAGGTTCTTGAAAGATAGCGACACTGTTCTGGATTATGGGTGTGGGACAGGCACTGCATCCTGTCAATTTTCTAGTCTGGTAAAAGATATTCATGCAATTGATATTTCATCTAAGATGATTGCAATATCAAAAGAGAAAGCCGCTCTTGGTAAAATTGAAAACGTAAATTTCGAGCAATCGGATATTTTTGATAAAAAGTATTCCAGCGAATCTTATGATGTGATTCTGGCTTTTAATATGTTGCACACAGTTCCTAGTCCTCAGGATGTTACGCGACGAATAAATGAAATATTAAACCCGGATGGTTTATTTATCTCTGTAACACCTTGCTTGCGACAAAAGATGTCGTTTTTAGTTAATCTACAAATTCAGTTAGTTAGGGTCTTGTGTAAAATTGGATTAATTCCCATTCCTATAAGAAGGATAACGAGCTCTGAAGTAGACGATCTATTAATTGCTAACGGCTTTCAGATTGTAGAATCAGAAGAAATATATAAAGGAGCTTCTAGCTATTTTATAGTAGCAAAGAAGTTACAAGAAACATAACAAGCAAAGGCTGCAACGCCCTGCGGGCTGGACGCGCTAACGCGCGCCCCTGCTTTGGGCGTTAGGCTCTTACGGCAATCTTCTCCAAAATTAAAAGGAAGTTATGAAACCAATAATTATTGATGCCGCAACGATTTTCGATCCAGCTAGGTTATTAGCAGTATTGGCTTCAGTTGATATAAGACACTCAGAAGTTTAGGGGGTATAGTAAGCATAAACCCCCTATTCCTATAAATCCATAAGTATCAGCCAGCCCAAAAACCCCATCACTTCCTTTGAAAATAGCCTCAACCGGGCGAAATCTACTGCCTCTACGAGCAGCAAAGATGGAATACAATCTGGTTTACTCTTTATTTAGCAATTCTCCGCTCTGCGAATGAACAAGGCCCTGCCGTATCCAAGCGAGCACAACGCCCTCTTTGCTAAGACACGTGTAAATTACGACGCTGAACTTGGATAGGTGGGGTTGGGCGGTCGCTAACTTGCAGTCAGTAGTGCGCGCCTGTCTTTATAATGATTGACCGGTGCGCCGTGCGAAACGCCTGCCGACCGGGCTACGGCACGTATAGTAACTCCGCTAACGCCGTGTTGATCTAACAGCGATACGGCCACACTGAAGAGCGTGCGTTTTAGATCCCCGTGATGAAAAGAATGTGATTTGACCATAACACATATTGACAGTGTCTATTCATTAGTCAATATAGACACTGTCAATATCATCTAAATAGGAAGACGCTATGTCTAAGTTAGCTCTCATATCGATTACCTTTAGCGCTCTCGTCTTCGCGGTACTTTTGCCATACCTGGAAATTAGTGCCACACACTTATTAAGTCCTGATTGGCCCGCCCACGCACGGTTTCATAATGCTTGGCAACTCTTAACCAATGCGGGGCTATCAATTTTTGCACTTTTTCTAGTCTGGAAAGGGTCCACTCCAAGGGTAGGTATGGGTATCGCACTCATTATAAATGTATCCCTGCTGATAGCTTTAATTACAGGTTCGTTTTACGGCGGATCTACCATAGTAAATTCTGGCGGTTCTGAGCTGGCAGTTGGAGGCATCAATATTGCGGCAATTGTTATCGGGCTTTCAACGGTACTCCTCCTGATGGGCTACCGCGCCGTGCCTAACAGTCTAGAGAATAATGCGTGCACATAATTA
>JAESRJ010000152.1 GCA_016764715.1 Kordiimonadaceae bacterium
GCTGTCGGTGCACGACGTGGGCCTATACAAGGTGATTGAGCAAGAGCACACGCCCGGMMSCARKGARGCWSKGCNNACTWSNCKRAYGNACCGNCGMWCKGKASAKAYMSSNGCWSRSCWMMGCYGSKSRTCSANTRASTNATRGGKWTGGRGCTGAAATGGAAGCCATCATGCGCCTACAGGAGTTTACACGGCTCGCAGATCATGTTGCAGCGGATGCTTGGGAACTGATAYGCCRAGCTATWGTGGAACTCGAAGGGCGGGAAGTRCGGRGGATGGTGCATTGATCGTGAAGCCCGAGATGCCCCTAGTTAGACAAATATAATATTTTCTTACGATACTAATAAAAAGGAAGGAAAAGAATGTCCAAATTCTCGATAATCGCAATTCTAGCCCTAGTGATGCTGCTGCAAGCATGTTCTTCTACGCCCAAAAGACCTTACGATTGGTCAGGCAGGTATATATCTGCCGATGAGACTTATCAGGTAGTTGATTTGTTAGCTGGTAAAAAGGAGGTGACGACGCAACTTGCCCCATCTTTTATGGAAAGCTGGTATGAAAAAATTAATGGTTTTGGAAATACAAGTAGCAGCTGTAAAAATTCAAAAATAAACCCCGGGTGGCAGATTTTTACTTTAGAGTTTGGTCCAGAGAACATTGTTACCGGAACCATTAAAGGTGAAAAAAATTGCAACGGTCCGTTCACTTATACATTTAGCGGGAGATATAATAATAGAAATCTGTATCTCGGATTCCCACGAGCTGAGTGGAGTAGAGTGAACGAGTATCGAATTGAAAACCAAGGGAAAACGCTTCGATGGATCAATGAAATTAGTATAGATAGAACCACTAACCGGATAAGACGGCATCCAAATCCATGGTTATCAGGAATTAGTTCAAATAACGATTTGCACACTACCAATGCTTTGGCTGAAAGCAGGGGCGCACATGAGGCTCTTGCCAGAAGAGCCTCAGCAGACAATCATGGTGGCGCTTTTGAGCAAGTTCTTGATGGCCTAATAGTTGGTCTGGATCGAGGATTCAGAGAAATGAGAGCCGCAGAAAACAGTAGGCTTGCCCAACAAAGAGCATTGAATTCTCGTTCAAGAAGTACGACGCATACTAGTTCAAAAAGTCCATCGAGCGGGAACAAACCGAACTCAAACGCCCAAAATTCTTCCAGCTCTTTCAAAGGCACAAAATTCTGTCCACCGAGAGCTGTTTCAGTACGTCTCCTCAAGGAGCGTGATGCAAAAGTTCAAGCATTGGAATCGCGCATTAAGCAGGCTACAGGCTACAGCGAAAAGAGTAGTCTTGTTGGCCAAATGAATGAAGCTGAAGGCGACTATCAGCACAAAATGGGCCTCGCGCGAGCGAAATGTTCTTCATCGAATAGTTCATCTGGTTCTACTCGCGAATAAAATTAAATTTGTTCAGGAACGTGACCGGAGGCAAGAATACTTATCCGCGGTTTGACCCCCCGGAAATTTGCGTTGATGATCACCTTCTACGAAGTCTAACTCTACCTATTGGGCTATCGAGGCAGTGAAACGTGCTATCGCAGCACCACCAAGTGCATCGAAAGCCCAATAGGCGATACAATCAATGAGTTAGAAGCAACTATGAGCGGAAATAAGGGCGAAGCTTTKATGGAATAAATTACAATCTGAACATCAGATATTGGGAGGTGTTCTTGGTGATCAGACTTATGGCGCCTTGAGAGAGGGGAAACTGGTGTTTATTGTAACCACCCGGTCAACCGCATCGACGAAATGCTGCCTTGGAACTTCACCGACAATCGGTGGGAAGAAGCTGCTTAAAGGTATTCGGCGGGTGCCTACACCTATTCAAGGTCTAAGCACCTTTCTCTTTGGGCTTTTTGTAATTTTTAGTCGGGACCTTCTCCTTTTGTGCCCAACCGCTCCTGCATAAACCGAAACTTAGACACCATGTCGGCGGTCCATTGGGTGTAGCGTATCGGCGAACTCCTACTCTGGAACTTCAACAGCAGCCAGCAAGGAAAAGCTGCATATGGGTATTAGCCGGGCCGGTTGCGCTGGCGGGGTAAAATTAACACCTGAAGCATTCATTGAAGCCTGTAGTAAAATTAAATGCGAGTAGAATATAATGAAAATACAGCCATACGATCTAATTATTGAAGATTGGCATGAAGAAGATGTTGGCCTGTACGAAAACCGGGGGTGGTGCAATGCCCAAATCGTGTTTGAAGGTAAAACGCTGAATGTAGAATTTTATGACCCTTTGCGACTTGCTCAGGATATTTCAACAGAGATTGAAAGCCTTGGCTGCTTTATTCTTGATCACAAGCTCGTTGTAGTTAGCAAGGTAACTTTGGAAGAAATGGAAAAAGCTGCGGGCAAGTTGATCGCTTATATGTAAAAGTTCTGAGGACGTGGCGTAAACGGGTATGATGGCACTCTTTAAAGAAGGAGAGCTACAGTGTCTGTGACAGGGCGGTGTTCTTCCAACTTAAGCTCACCACGATAAAATATTGGCTGCAGGGTCGTCAATCCAACGCTGTAAAATGAATGCACACCTTACGCACAAACTGCGTTCTGAATAGGTTACCTGTCGTTGTCTGCTTCAGTCCCAGCCCTCAACCTCCCCTGCATAAACCTGAACTTAGAAACCATGTCAGCCGCACGTGGAATCAGCCGTGTCGCAGGGCTCTTACTTCGGAAATTTCCCGTAGCCCAATAGGAAAAGTCGCCTAAGAATATGGCGCGTGTGGATATCAAGCAGCGTCATTCTTCTGTTTTTTTGGTGCCAGATATAGTAATTGACTGTTGTCTGTCRACCGTTGGCWAARAAGGAACGCTTCCATGTTTAATGATTTAGTGGGTTTGAATAAGCGTCCAGATCCATTTTCCGTTTATACCGTGGATGTTCTGTGGACCGACCCGCACATTTCCGCCCGCATGTTGGACTTTCATTTGGATGCAGGAAGCAATAGGGCATCTCGACGAGCAGCGTCTATTGAGGGTACTATCGGTTGGATGGACCGCAGGTTCAGCTTCAAAGATAAGTCGGTGTGCGACCTGGGCTGTGGGCCGGGGCTATACTCTGCCCAGATGGCCCAGCGCGGGGCGCGGGTGACAGGGGTGGATTTTTCTCCGTGCTCTATCGATTACGCCCGTAAAACTGCACGGGAAACGGGACTGCCCCTGACCTTTAACAAAAGTGACTACCTTAAGGACGATTTACCCGCAGAGCAGGACATTGTCTGTTTGATATTTTGCGATCTGTGCACTCTGTCACCAACGCAGCGGAAAGTGCTGTACAACAAGGTGCACAAGTCATTGAAACCCGGCGGCCACTTCGTCTTTGATGTTTATTCCGTCGCTCAATTCCACCAAAGACAGGAAGGGGCCAGCTATGGCCGCCGCTTAATGGATGGCTTTTGGGCGGAAGGAGATTACTTCGGATTTATGACCACCTTTCTTTACGGCGACCAGAAACTTGCCTTGGACCGTTATCTGATCGTCGAGCCTGCACGTCGCCGCGAGATTTTCAACTGGCTACAATATTTCGACGCCGACACCATAACTCGTGAACTGAACGACAACGGATTCTGTGTTGAACAAATAGTTGACGTTTTCAGCGGAGAGCAACCCCAGACATCAGCCGGAGAATATGCTATTATCGCACGGCGCTAATTATTCAAACAATAGTTAAAGGCTAATTGTAGTKGCAGGTGGACATTAAGCAGCCAATTGCCACTGACCGCCATTTGAACTCTAAGCGGTCATTCTGCTGCATCCAATGTAAGTCCCGGCCCTATCACCTTAAGCAGCTTCTTTGGCCCGGTTGCTGACGATGTTCCAAGGTAAAAGATCRACGGGAACTTTACTCAGATGTTAGTCTTTTCGCCCTCAATCTCTCCAGCATAAAACTGAACTTAGAAAACATGCCGGCGGCCCCTCCGATCAACCACGCCGACGCGCTGGGGCCCAGGAACAGCAATTGAGGCGAACTTCAAAGGGCTGCCWAAAGGCRCMACKAYATGCCGTGAAACGATATGGCATTTTTTCACAATTGCTGTCATAGCTATGCTGGACTGCTGGCCATTTTTCTCATTGCGCTTGTTACGGCAAAGCCTTCATACATCAATATCTTTTCTGGACTTGATACTTATGTTGGTATCACAGGATTTCAGCGGCTACTGTCGTAGCCAAAGGCCATCCTGCATTGCGCTTATGGCCCAAGGCAACGAGATTAAATAGAGGACCTAACATTGCAGCAGACCCTATCATTACTGAGCCTACCGGCATTTTCCCGTAAACTGATACGCTGCCTACTGCCCTTTGTATTTGTGGTTGCGCCAGCGTCTGCGCTGTCTGCTCCCGAAAATACCACCGACAAAATTGATACWGTGCTGCAAAGCATCTATGCGCCTTCCGCCCCCGGTGCAGCGGTGCTTGTCTATAAAAAAGGCGAAATTATCCTGCGTAAAGGATATGGGCTCGCCAATRTGGMATTGACTGTGCCGGTAAAGCCAGAACACCGCTTCCGTTTAGCKTCTGTTACAAAACAGTTTACCGCGATCGCCGTGTTGAAACTGGTTGAACAAGGATTATTGGACCTAGACGCAGATGTGCGCACCTATCTGCCTGATTTTCCAGACAAGGGCCATACAATCACGCTGCGCCATGCGCTCGGCCACACTGCGGGCCTTGCCAATTACACCAACAACGACGCCCATGAAGCGACAATTCACATAAACTATACCCTCGCTGAAATTTTCAAATTTTTTCAGGATGATCCCCTGACATTCAACCCCGGCACTAACTGGGATTATTCCAATTCGGGTTATGTACTTGCCGCCCACATCATGGCAACAGTAACCGGCAAGGACTTTACCGTGCTGATGGATGAGCTGCTTCTTGCGCCCGCAGGCATGGCCAGCAGTGCCTTTTACGATCCAGAAAAAATCGTGCCGGGCACTGTTACTGGATACGATAAGCACGGCGATMAWTTTGTGCTGGCAGGCAAACTTGGCACGTGGGGTAAGGCCGATGGCGGGCTCTATTCCACYGTTGATGACATGCTGAAATGGTATTTGGCCYTRCGCGACAACACGCTTGTCTCTGARCAGTCCAAAAGGCTTTCGTTCACAAGCAATACAGTCAAAAACGGTGATACGACGGGCTACGGCTTCGGCCAGTTCATTGGCCGCCTCGGCCCCTACAAGACCGTTGAACACGGCGGCAATGTGTACGGCTGGAATGCTTATACCATTAGGGTGCCTTCGGAAGAYYTGTTTGTSGTGATCCTCAGCAACCAACAATCAGGCGTAGTGGAAACGGCAGCAGCCCAAGCGGCGGCGGCRGCGCTWGGCGTCACCGGCGGCCGCCCGGCTCCKTATGTGCTTGCAGCTGACGCAGTGAAGGCCTTCACCGGACGGTACGCACACGGCMCCAATGACGTGCGGGAGATCAGCTWCGCYGAAGGTACGCTCTTTTCCAGGCGCGGCACWGGGGGCTTATACAAATTGRTCGCCATGGGTAAACGCCGYTTTTTCTTTGATGATGATCCTGAAACCCAGATCCTATTCGGGGAAGCGGGACAATTGCGCGTTCAGTACCGCTACGGCAGAGATCAYCTTGCCCRGCGCGTGACAGAATAAATCCATCATAAGACAGGGACCGCAAAGCCTAAAGTACTTGAGAGACAGCGCAGACACGKGCCATAGGCCACTATATCTGAGCAMRGCCYATGATAGCTTGCYGCCACGCCCCGACTTTGCGCTGAGCGGTTCCAGGATAAACCTGGGCTTAGAAACCAAGTCTGCGGTCCATCCGAGCAACTACACCCACGCGCAGGGACCCATGAACACCAATTGAAGCGAACTCCAAAGGGCTGCCTAAAGGCGCCACTATATGCCGTGAAACGATATGGCATTTTTTCACAATTGCTGTCATAGCTATGAGATGTTTATCTTGATTATTCGCTATGGTGGGTTGTTGGCCKTTTTTCTCATTGTTCTTGCTATGGTACAGCGCTCATACATCAATAATTTTTCAGGGCTCGATGCTTATGTTGGTATCACGGCTGGCCTTTTCTTTGCGCTCGGTACGTTCATYGCSGTGCAGGTGGTGAAGCGCCAGTTGAAAGTARCCGCGGACGCTAAGTTTTCAATTTCAGCATCCGACGGGTTCGGTACGCGTGAATTGGATGTACTGCTCTTTCTATGTCACGGATACACCAATATTGAGATTTCGGAACACTTGAATATCACCGTAAATACGGTCAAATCCCATTTGAAAAATATCTACGGGAAGCTCGGCGTGACAAACCGCACACAGGCAGCCGCTGAAGCCAAGATGCTGAATATAATAGCATAAAACGCCTACTCACCCATACGGGTGGCGACAGGCCCTRRWGCATTCTTTATTTAGCAGTGGTTTTCAACCGGTAATGGAGGATATCAATGTTAAAAATGTCGTTTAAGTGGGGCCTGTATGCAGGCGGTGTAATGGTTACGGCCTGTTTGAGTGCCAATTTACTATTTCTGGAGGAAACTGCAGAAAGCTATGAATTGGCTGAAACGCTCGGTTATGTTTCGATTTTTGCCAGCCTTGGCTTGATATATCTGGCGCTTCACGATGCGCAAACCAAATTTGAAACCGCAGAGTTGACGCTCTGGCAAAGAATTTTCCTGGGCGTGATGATTTCTGCCGTCGCTGGCGTGATGTTTGGTATCTATAATGTCGTGTATACAACGTACATTGATCCCGAATTTATGGAAAATTACCTTACCCACTTTATCTCGCAGATGCCTGTTCAGTCTGGGCCTGAATACGAAGCAAATGTCGCTGAGCTAAAGCAAGACATGGTCATGTTTAGCCATCCAGCCTCCCAGTTTGCGGCAATGGCAGCAACAGTTTTAGCCGCCGGTATTCCTGTCAGCGTGCTTTTGGCTTTTGTGCAAAAGTGGCAGGGCGGGCGGAACTTGAAACAAGTTTAACGTCGGAARTTCACATCAACCCTTACTGCTCGGCAATCCACACCCTCCGTATTGTCGGGCGGTTACAGTGGCGCCTCAGCGACTGCCTACGGAAAAACCCTGTAAGCGCCGGGCCTGCGGTGCGCCACCTCGTCTACGGCGCTCACTGCGCGAGGTCATTTCCCGGCCGTTGCTTCATAAACAACCGCGCCGCTGCCTCCATCTCAGCCAGCAACGTCGCGCTGCCCGGGGATTTTTTGGACACTACATAATACATTGGTACAGTATGAACGGTCCTAGACTGRACCYCTGAAATKCCCAACTGGWTCATCAGTTTWGTATTYGCKCGCCTATAGCCCAGCGCATATTTGGCGCGGCCTGCTTTCAACATAGTCATTGTTGACGCGGCTGTTGGTGCYGTGATGAATTGGCTGGTTTTATTGAGTGCCTTCATYTTTTTCAGCACACCGGAATAAGTATARCCCGCAATCACAATGATATCCTCGCCTGCCAAGTCYAGAAGAGAGAGATCAGGATCAAAGTCACGGGAATATAGCCTTACCTGGACCTGAACTAAGGGAAGGGTGCCGATCAACACCAGATCTCTGTCGATGATCGAGGCATCGATGGCGATGCAAATGTCAATTTCTCCGGTTTCAGTTAACCGGTACATGCGTTTTATAGGGTATTTTTTAAGGTCGTAAGGGCGCGCCAGGGCTTCAAGGGAAAAACGCGCCATTTCCGCGAGTATGCCTTTCGGCTTACCATTTTCCATATAGGTAAGAGGCCAGTTTTCTGCAAAACCTAATTTTACAAGTTTGGTATCGGCTTTTACTGTTGGCCCACAAAACAGCACTGTCATAACCAAAATGGCCGAGTAACACACCGCAAGATACAAGCTGTTTCGCATTCGGCGTTTTCACCTCTATATCAGCGGAAAATTATCCGATTTTCGACAAAAGACGATTACACGCAAGCCCAATACCTGATTATGAAGTCGCCTGATCCTCTGACTTGGTGTTTCTGGTACGTAAGCAACAACGAATAGGTTTGATTGGCGACATTGCTACTGAAATCGTYGATTAAAGCTAACTCAATCCAATTGAAAATTAGTTAAACCCCCGCGAGCTGGCCTGCCTACATATTCCGCGCGGGTAACCCCTTATTAGAACGACCTTAAAAAAACGTCGGGCCGCGGCGGCAAGATAGGCCTGTTTTACCTCAACAATGGAAGGGAATGTGGTAGAGCACCGCACTGCAGTCACGCGCCGCGCGGGGTCGTTTCTTTAAGAAAATGGGTATCCTGTTTATCCAGCGAACCCTTCCCCCAAATCTGCACTAGTCTTTAAAAAGCTCGTACATTGCATCTATGGATTCCGGGCCGTAGGCCACAACGCCCACAGGGACTTTGTAATCAATTGCCTCAATAATTTTTCCGGCCCAAACTGGGCTAAACCCACCGCAAAGTTCAATCAACTGAACACCGTCAGCAACCATTTGTTTAGCGGCCTCTATGCCCTTTTCAGGATGGGAAACGCCCACCACTTTCATCATAAATTTATCAGTGCCCTGCATTTTCTCAAAATCATCACCGGTTACAATAAAACCAAAACGTTTCAACGCCATCTTACAATCCTTGTTCGTCAGTACTCAAATACACCCTGAAGACCATACAAGGTGAAGGCCACCGGCACAATCCAGCAGCCACTTTCTTAATAAACCATTCAAGCCTATTCCCCGGCTTCGCCATTTACGGCGCTTTCTTTTTCTCGATCAGCAGCTGATCGCGCTCCAGCAAAAAACCAGCGCCTGAAGTTTTTGGCTCCCCCACGAGAAAGGCGAAGCGCGCCTCTACTTCAATGCRAAAAGAGGTTTTTGATCGAAGCYAYGYTTATRCCGCTACAGAACCGGCTCAGAAATTTGACTTGTCAGCGGCCTTTCCCTATTTTGCCCTCAGGGTTCAGATCGCCCGCCGCTCGCTGGCCTTTGCCACGGTGAAGATCTGGCACTGTAWATAGTGACCTTACCTATAGARTGCCGTTTGRGCAGCAACGCGAGCCCCTTCCTCCATAAATTGGCATTCTGTGAAAAGGTCAGACATGTCATTAAACTCTTCCGCTATTTCCCTTGAGGAAATCATCTTCGGTTTTACATCCAATCTCTTTGTCCTAGCGTGGCTCGGGCTGCTGATATCCGTATGGCTCAGCCGCACCTCCCGTTGGCGGCCCCGCTTGCTGTGGTTTGGCGGGCGATTGATCCCTGTGTTCCTGCTAGCGCTTTTTTTAGCAGGCGCACTTTTCACCCACGGCATGAAACCAGAGGGCTCCATTTTTACCTACGGCGGTATGTTGCTTATCTTCGAGCGCCCAGAGAGAGCCCTAAATGTCTGGATCGAAATCCTCGCATTGGCTCTTTTCGTATCGCGCTGGATTGTTGAGCAAGCCCAATCCCGCAGCCTGACGCGCGTAGGAACAACCGCGATCTTGCTGGTGGCGTTTCTGTCTGGCGGCCTCGGATTGCTGGTATATTTTTGTATTGAAGCTATAGCCCGGCTAACACAGCGCACGGAAAATCCTGCGCCCTAACCGGATAAACAATTCCTCAACAGGCGTAAGGGGCCGACGCCTGTTGAGGAGTGTATTGTGCTTAAATTTTTTGGCACTAGCCCAGGGGCCAGAGCACTTGATATTCTCGAGGAAGAAGGCCAGACTGCACCATCACGCAATGCCGGGGAGAGATAGCATGCGCAAAATCATTCTGCCGCCCGTTCTTCTAGTAACCTGCCTAGTGGCCACCGTTGTCGCCGACTGGTATCTGCCTGCGGACCATATGCTCAGAACCGTTTGGCTTTATGGGCTGCCCACCAAAATTGGGTATCTGCTGCTTTTCATTGGTATTTTTCTACCGATCCGCTCAGCGGTGATTTTCAAACAGGAAGAAACCAACATCATCCCGTATAAGTCACCGGACAAAATGGTGTCCCGCGGGCCGTTCGCCTTCACTCGCAACCCGATGTATCTGGGCATGCTGCTTGTATTGCTCGGCGTTGCCACTCTTTACGGCACTGTCGTGGGCTTGCTGTTCAGCGCGCTGTATTTTGCGGTTGCCAACTGGTGGTATATCCCCTTCGAGGAAGCCAAAATGGCCAACATTTTCGGCGACGCCTTCACCGATTACAGCCGCCGGGTCCGCCGCTGGCTTTGAGAGTACGGCACGCGCCGAAGTCGGATGCTTGACCCAGCGCTATAACCCTCTAAATCATAAGCTTAAGCATTTTGAGGAGGACAATCATGCTGAAGAAAATTCTTATCGGTATTCCCGTACTAGCGGTCGCGGGCTTACTCGCACTGTATTTCATGTTTCCCTCAACGGTGTTTGAACTCGCTCGCGACGCAGAACGCGGTGCGGCTGGMCTTGTGCAAAAAGAAATCACCGTGGGCGACCACACGATTGTTTATCTTGAGGGCGGCACAGGCGAAACCCTATTGCTGCTGCACGGCTTCGGAGGCGACAAAGACAACTGGACACGCTTTTCCAAAAGCCTGACAGGCAGCTACCATGTTGTTGCRCTCGATTTGCCKGGYTGGGGCGAAAGCAGCCACCTGCCAACGGAAACCTACGGCGTCACCAAGCAGGTCGCGCGACTAAAAGCCATCACCGCCGCACTCGGTATCAAAAAATATCATGTGGCAGGCAATTCAATGGGCGGCTGGATCGCAGGTGCGCTCGCAGCCACCTATCCGGACGATGTACTGTCCCTTGGCCTGATTGATAATGCGGGTATCACCACGCCGAAGAAAAGCGAGCTGCAGATCTTGTTCGAAAGCGGCACCAACCCGCTGCTGGTAAACAGTGTCGAAGACTTTGACCGTTTGCTAGCGTTCATTTTTGTAACCGTGCCGGATATTCCAGGGCCGGTTAAAGGGTATCTGGCAGAAACATCTGCCCTTCGCAGGCCAATGAATGAGAAACTGAGCGCTGACCTGTTTGCTGACCCGGTGGCGCTTGAGCCATTGTTGCCAGCTCTGACAATGCCGACAATGGTGATGTGGGGCACTGAGGACCGGCTAATTGACGTATCCGCTGTGGACGTGATGCGCCCGCTACTACAGAACGCAACATACTATGTTCTGGAAAACACCGGCCATTCGCCGATGATCGAAAAACCTGAAATAACAGCGGCGCAGTATTTGGAATTTCTCGCCAAAGCGCGCGGTTAAAACCAGACGCGGTTGCTCCCCTAGCTTTTATCGGCCTCGCGCTTAGCGGCGCGGGCCTCTGCGGCGGCTTTGCGCACTGTCGGCATATCAGCGGCCAAATGATTATCACCGCGCATCTCAGCCAGCTCAATCTGCTTCTGGCGCTCTTTTGATTGGGATTTTTTCTGGTCGCTCAAACCATCAAAGCAGCGCGGGCAGCTAACGCCTTTTTCGTATTTAGATGACGTTTTGTCTTCCTCGGTGATTGGCCAACGGCAGCCGTAGCACTGGTCATAGTCGCCCTGTTTCAGGCCGTGGCCCACAGATATCCGTTCATCAAAGACAAAACACTGGCCTTCCCACAGGCTCTGTTCTTCGCGCATTTCTTCCAGATATTTCAGGATGCCGCCTTCAAGATGGTACACCTCGTCATAGCCTTGACCTTTCAGGTAAGCTGTGGATTTTTCGCAGCGTATACCGCCGGTGCAGAACATGGCAATTTTTGGCTTCTTGAGCGTGTCTTTATTCTCAGCMACCCATTTRGGSAAYTCGCGRAAGGTTGTTGTATTYGGGTCCACCGCGCCCTTGAARGTGCCGATTGAAACCTCRTAATCRTTCCGCGTATCMACMAGCACCACRTCCGGGTCACTGATMAGCGCGTTCCAGTCCTCAGGCTTTACGTAAGTACCGACGATATTGTTGGGGTCGGTGCCGGGCACGCCCATGGTGACGATCTCTTTTTTCAGGCGCACTTTCATGCGCAGAAACGGCATCGTCTCAGCCCAGCTTTCTTTGTGAACCAAGCTGGTAAATTCCGGACGAGACTTAAGGTCAGTTAGAAGCGCGCGCACGCCAGCTTCAGGCCCTGCGACAGTGCCGTTGATGCCTTCATCCGCCAGCAGCAGAGTACCCTTCACGCCGTTTGCGTCGCACACATCCAAAAGCGGCTTTTGCAGATCAGCAAAGCCCGGCAAGCGAACAAATTTATAAAGCGCAGCAACAAGGAAATTAGACACGGAGGCATCACCTGATAATTAGACAGCGTTTAGTATAATAAACTGGCCGCGTCATACGCCGAAGCCAGCTATAAATCAAGGCTGTCGCTCATCTTCACAGGGGCACAACAACTTTATCCTGCTTACTGAAGCAGCAAATACGTTAGCACCGCGCCAAGCCCCAAACCTACCATTAGCAACAACAACCCGAGCATCATTATTACAGGCGACGTCAGAGCGGAGATAAAGGCACCTCTCGTAACATTTAAGGGCTCGGGGTCAGCCATCAATTGCACCTGTTCGATCTCAAGCACGGAGCAAAGCTCCATCACCGTCTCTGGGGCTGCACTGCCGAAGCGTTCAACGCGCTGCACTGTCCGCAAACTAAGGTTACACACATCGGCAAGATGCTGCTGTGTCCAGCTGCGCGATTGCCGTTCGGCTTTTATGACGGATGCTTTAATATCCATTAGACACGCCCCCAAGCAACATCTGTGTCTTGCACCCGACCATCAGGATTTATCCTGGCGGGTTTTGCGCCGCGCTGCAAATACGCCAATAAGGATTGCGATTATAACCCCCAACCCTATCCCGATCGAAAACGGCCCGACCGCACGGGCCCATTGCCCAACGGAGTAGCCTGCTTGATAAGGAACTACGAGAACATCTCTAAAACTAAAGTCGAACCATATACCCAGCACGATAGCCAAGGCTGCGAATATCAGAAGTGGAGAGATGTTTTTTAAAATCTGCACTAGAGAGCCGCCGTAATAAGACATAGTTTTTACGCCAATAATCCTATCACCGCTTGTCAGCATCACTTCCACATCAGATGTAAGAAACCGAACCGTACAAACCCGCAGGTCATAGTCTTTGCCATCGTGGGAAATACGGTGTCGGGCAAATATTCCGAAACTTCGGCCTTCGAAGACCAGTTCATCGTTAATAAACATGCGGCCCATGCCCGACCAGGACGAAATATTGACGGTAATCTCATTGCCTTCATCTTCAAAGGCATACCAATAGCCGCCGGTCATGGAAACTAGGTCAAATTTTTCCTCGGTTTCGCCGTTTCCTTTCGCCACTTTATTGGCTCCCCACATCAGGGGTATTGTCTTTTGCCCGGCGCTCTTTTGCCTTTACCCACCGCCAGTAAAGGACACCTGCCAGGACCACTGCAGCAATAAAGCCACCATATAATAGCGAGAACTCAACAATTGAGATTTCCTCGAATATGCCTTTAGTTTCCAAGATCACGAAAGCTGCGATCACACCAATACCTCCGCCCAAACCAAAGGGTAAAGCCAGCTTTTTTAGGACAGATGATTTGCGGCCGCTATAATACCCTATAATTTTTACGCCCACTATTTGGCCGTTTTTGATAAGCATGCACTCAATTTCAGCCTTAACCAAACTGACCGTTGATAAATGCAGCTCATAGTCATGACCGTCATGCGTAAATGTGTGTCGGCTACAGAGGCGGAGGCTACGCTTCTCAAAAACTAGCGCATCATTTATGTAAACRCGTTCCATGCCGCTAAAACTAGAGCCTTGCACGGTAATCTCGTCCCCGTCGCAGTCAAATGCCCACCAATACCCCTTTGACAAGGTCATCGTGTCAAACTTGCTCTCCGGCTGATCTATTGTTGCATCTACCATCTTACTCGCTCCTGCCTAGTCGGCGCACTATAGAAGTGTTTTCGCCGATAGCGGTTATTTTATTTTGAACGGTTTTCTCAAACCCCAACACCGCGTTATTAAGCGCCTCAACGCTGCAATGCGCGGGGCTGAAAATGGTAGGGTCGAGTATCCACACTGCAATTCCCACCAGACATATAGATTTGATCATCATAACCGTTCCCTCTGTGCCTCCCCTTAAATCGGGGTCAGGCTTAACTCGCTGTTGTTGTTCGGTGATGCTTATGTGGCAGCTAAATTTTCCCTTTGCAGCGACAGCCGTATGACAGTCACCCCCACTGTCATATGACAGCAAGCGTGTCAYATTGGCTGTCCCCGCTGAATTTGCTGGGTTTTGGGGAAATTTCATAAAAGAAGTGTGAGCCTAAAAACGGCAGGCTTTTCAGTTTGCTAGCCTGTTTTCATGGATGTCCTGACAGAAAACCATGGTACCAACCCTCACTATCGCCACATTTTCTGTTTTGATTACGCGCTGTTGATCCACGTTACATGTACGTTTTGTTTTATTTTTAGGATAATGACACTATGGCTAAAACGACCCTCGCCTTCGCGCTGAGCGCAGCACTTCTGGCTGCCCCTGCCGCCCTTGCAGACATTGAAGCAGGTATCAAGGCACAGGAAGACGGCGCATTTGAAGTTGCCCTGACCGAGTTTAAAAAGGACATCAAAGGGTCTGCCACCCGGTTTGAAGCCAACTGGCGCACTGGTCAGACCTATATAATGATGGGCAACCCCAAAGAAGCGCTGGAGTATCTTGAAAAAGCGATTGAAGAAAACGCAGCCCATGCAGAGGCGCAATATTGGTGGGGTGCCGCCAACGGCCAAACCGCGCAAAACGCCAGCATCTTCTCGGCCCTTGGCTATGCGAAAAAGAGTAAAAAGGCCTTTGAGAAAGCCGTCGAACTAAACCCTGACTATCTTGAAGCACGCGGTGCCCTGATGCAGTATTTGCTGCAGGCCCCCGGCATAGCAGGCGGCGATAAAGACGAAGCCCTGGTACAAGCCAACGAAATTTACGCCCGCGACAAATCAAAGGGCCTGGTTAATCTGATCGCAGCGCATCAAGCACGCGAAGAACCAGCTGAAGCCATGGCAAAAGCTGACGCGCTCGTCGAGCTCGACCCCAATAATTACATTGGCTATACGGTACGCGGCCAAATCCACCGCACGGACGGGGCAATGGAAAAGGCCTATGCTGACTTTAAAATGCTCGCGAGCCTAACCGGCACCGAAGAAGACGAAATCGGTAACATAAAATTTGGTAACTATTATCTCGCGGCAGTTGCCAGCAAAGGAAAAATCCACGTCGCTGAAGGCATTGAAGCGATGACCGGCTTCCTCAGCGACACCGAATTTACRAAGCCTTATTGGGAAAACAGCCCGCTKGAAGGMTATGCAAACTATTATCTCGCATCCTTRTACCTGCAGGACGGCAACATTGCCGCAGCTCGCACAAGCTATGACATTGCACAGTCGAGCAAACGCAAGGATAAAGACCTTAAAAAGCTGCTGAAGAAGTTCAAGAAAGCACTGAAAAAAGCTAAGTAAGCACGCCTTAAAGTCCCTTTCAAAAATACGGCGGTTGTGGGGCTCTCACAATCGCCACATTTTTGCCGATAATAAGCCACAGACAAGCACCTGACGTCGTTTTAACGCATCCTTTTTTGGGAGTTTTCCGATGATAAGACCCTGCCTTTCTGTAGCCCTTTTCGTTAGCCTTTGTTCCGTATCAGCGGTAGGCGCAGGCATACACCCGGATCCGGAACCAGYCGTTACTTCTGAGCTTGAAACCGTGATTTTAGCCCTACGCAAAGATGGTGCCCAAGTACCAAAGGCCTTCAGCTTTTACCAGGCCCCAGTGTTGCCGGGCGGCGATATTATCATAGACCTGTTGCCAGACGGCTTGCCGAAAGTCCTCCCCTTTGCTGAGCTTTATGGCAGCCCTCCCCGGACACTTAAGCCCGATTGTATAAAAGTAGGGACACTCAAGCCAAAGGTGCATCTGGTGAAACGCGGCTCGTTATACCAGCCGTCGCCCGACCATAAAAACAAGAAACTAGGCCGCCAAAAGCTAAATTCTACACGCTAGAGAAAGAGCGCGGCATTCACTGCCCAGCGCAGTTTTTTCTAGTGGGCGAATGATCCCGGTTTCTCGTACCAGCGTTTTAAATGTTGAGCGGCGGCCTTTTTATCCGCCGTTTCCGTTTCTGCGCGCCCCTGCCTAAACCCCGCACACCTCCAAGCATTGCATTCATCCAAATTTGACCGCGCCGCAACGCTCTTCACTTCAATGTGCATTTTAGTGAGCGGACGCGGGGCTGTTTTACTTGCCATAATAAGGGGACAAAAATAAGAAACCGCTACGACAAGGATACCCTGTGGTCAGCCGCACTTTTGCCGCCCTGTTTATTGCACTGTGGCTACAGAGCCTGATACCTCAGCAAGCAAGCGCTGATGTTCGCGCGGGCCTGCGTGCACACGCGGAGCGCAATTGGCCGCTTGCCATCGCGGAATTTCAAAAAGATACGGCCCTTGATGCAACACGCTTTGAAGCCAACTGGCGCATGGGTGTTACGTATTTTATCAGCGGCGACAGCAAAAGTGCGGTCAAATACCTGGAGCGGGCCATCGCTGAAAACAGCGAGCACGCCGCTTCGCAGTTTTGGATCGCCCGTGCTTACGGCGACCTTGCCGACCAAGCGAGTGTATTTTCCGCCCTCGGCCTTGCTAAAGCGAGCAAGCGCGCATTTGAAAATGCCGTACACCTTGCGCCTGAAGACCTCGATGCCCGCAGCGGCCTGATGCTATTTCATTTAAAAGCACCCGGGATTGTCGGCGGCAGAACATCCCGCGCACTTGAACAAGCCTATGCCATCAAAGAACGCGACCCTAAACGGGGCTATGTGAGCCTCGCCATTATATACAGAACTACTGGCGACCGAGCGAAAGAGATCGCTGTGTACGACGCTATGCTTAGCGAATTTCCTGAAAACGCAGCGGCGCAACTGCAGCGCGGTGACCTACACCGAGAAGCRGGTAACTATGAAGCAGCATATAGCGACTTTCAAACCGTGGCCTCCGGTGAKCAGGGMACCAGCAGCGGCGCWTTCAGGGTSCGGCTTGAGCCCACCCTAATGGCCACCTATTTACTTGGCGCGACCGCGAGTGCAGGGAAAATACATATCCCTGAGGGCATAAAGGCTTTGCGAATGTTCCTCGCCTCGGATGTTTTTGATACGCCGCTCCGCAAAACATACAGCCAATACCATCTTGCGTCGTTGCTCTTTTTGGAAGGCAGCATCAGCGAAGCCCGTCCCTTTTTGGACGCCGCCCATGCGGGGCCGTCTGATAAAGTGCTCTTGAAACTCATCAGAAGACTCGGTAAGAAACTAGCATCAAGTTAAGTCATCGTAGGGATAGTGGGGRCGCTCCATTCCGCTTTGATCTTTTTTGGCACCGCTGTAAGCACACAAGCCCTCCGACGCGCAGTTTTTTTGCTGGTAACCCCTTTCTCAGCCTCAGTTTAATTTTACATTCACCTTTTAGAGTATACTCTTAGGGAACGAACAAGCCCGTGCGCTTGTTAGCTAGCAACAGAAAGTCAGYATCATCGCTCCCTTCTCGAAGAGTACGGCGCTACGCGCTAGGCAGGACGAACGGCATAGGTGTCCCCGTCGCCAACACTGGCAGTTAATTGCCCTGCCTGTCATTCTGGCTTCTTTGTGGGCTCCTACGGCCACTGCTTATCAGGAAAGCGGGGACGCTGAAGACGCGCAGCTTTTCAGCGTTAGCTATACCGGAAATTTCCTCTCAAATGTGTCAGGTGGTCAATCCCGAGGGTCGAGCTATACCCACGAACTGGACGTTGGGGCCTCCTTTCAGATAAGCGGCACATGGGCTTTCACGGTAACGGGTGCGTGGACACAAGGCGCAGCGCTTAGTGATCAGCATGTAGGGGACTTTGGCGGCCTTCAGGGCACGTTTAATGATGCGAACGCCCTATGGCTCTATGAAGCCTACGCCAGCTACAGCAGCGACAAAGTGGCTTTCGCAGCTGGCAGACTAAGTACAGGCGATACATTCGCGTCGATTGATGGGATGGGTAATTTCGTCAACGCCACGTTTTCTTCAAACGCCGGTGCGATATCCACCAACGCAGGTGGTTTCACGACAGGGCCTACATCCACATGGGGCGCGTATTTGGCCTATGCTACCAGCGAGACGGGGACGCTTACTGTAGGCGCGTATTTATCGGACCAAAGTAATTTCAGTGCCGATGACCACGGCCTTGATTTCAGTTTCAACCCCGGAAACGGGGTGCTTGTAGCGGCTGAATATCGCCAGGCTTTAGGGGAGGCGGCCTTCGGGTTTGGTGCCTACTACGACACCGCARATGCGGASGCCCTAACGSCARCGCTGGCCGCAAACGRCGKGACYGACAATTACGGGTTTTACAGCTATRTTGAAGGGCCTMTCAGCCCCTCAGGGCCCACCGCCATGCTTATGCTGCAAGTCGCGCCTGAGAAAGACCTGAATTTATTTCCGCTGTTTATACTTGGYGCTCTTTCGTGGGACGGGCTTTTCGCSGACCGGCCAAACGACAGTATGAGCCTCGGCATTGCTTACGGCAAAACCTCTAACCGGCTGGCGGGCCTTCGCGACGAAGTGGTTTTTGAGCTGAACTATACTGCGGCAATCAGCGGTGCTGTCGCCCTGCAGCCAGTTGTACAGTATGTGGTCAACCCCGGCGGCACCGAGGCGAACGCTTTGGTTTTCGGCGTACAATTAGGCGTGGAATTTTAGGCCCCAGGCACGCTGCGACCATATGGCCTTAGTATTGGACCGCTCACMGATAGGGCAGCTAGCCTAATTGTCCTTCAGCCCCTGCATCAATAGGCGGCCAGCTTGTCCACCATTGCCGTAGACTTTATTATTCGCCAGCARCGATAAAGCCGCGATCGAATTYCCAAGCSYAGTGGTTTCTTTTTCYYGAAGTGCCTCTTCGCCMGTCAACAGCTCATTGGCCTCAGATGCTATTTTTGAGACCAGTGCATAGCCAAACAGGCCACCGTCGCCYTTGATAGAATGAACCATCAGCTTCATTTTACAGCGCAGGTTCAAATCATCGGGGTTCTCTCTAAGCTCGTTAACCGCTGTCTGCAGCTTGCCACACTTGTGCACCAAGTCTTCTTCAAATTCGGCTTGCAACTGAATAAGGGTTTCTTCGCTGACACCAGGCACCGGTTTCATCTGGCCGTTTGCTTTGATTTGGCGTTTCGCCTGTTTAGCAATGGTATCGGCTACATGGTCAAGAACACCGGCAAAACCAGAATTTTCAGTTTCAGCAGGCACAAAATCGGCGGAAGCGTCTCCAGTCTCTTCCTCTTTAACAGCGCTGGTTGCAGTCGCTTTCGACGTATGAACGTCWTCACCGAGCAAGCTGTTAATGGTGTTGAATAACAAAGGAACATCAAGTGGTTTGGGACAGATGGCATCCATGCCCGTTTCTTTGTAAATTTTGACATTGTTGCTGGATACATCAGCTGTCATCGCGATGATTGGCACGGTGGATTTCTCACCGTCCATCGCGCGAATAAGAGTGGTGGCTTCAAGCCCATCCATCACCGGCATGCGGACATCCATTAGGACCACATCAAAATCTTCGGTGTCGTAAAACTCCAGCGCTTCTTTGCCGTTATTGGCTATGGAAACAACATGCCCCATATTCCGTAACAAGATCCCCACCAATTTTTGCAAAACTGCYGTGTCTTCCACCACCAAAATCTGCAGCGGTCGGGAGGCAGTCCATGCTTCCGCGGAAGCTTCACCCAGCACTGGTTTCACATTGCTGGTTGCTGGCTCTGACCGCACCGTGAACCAAAACTTRCTGCCKATRTCTTCMACACTRTTCACGCCAAKTTCGCCGCCCATCAGTCCAACAAGTTGCTTAGAGATAGAAAGCCCCAGCCCGGTACCACCGTACATTCTGGATGTAGAGTTATCGGCCTGCGTGAACGGCGTGAACAGGCCCTGCAGCGCGTTTTCTGTCAGCCCAACACCACTATCGGATACGGTGAAGCGGGTCATCATCTCACCGTCTTCATTCTTTTCGTGCTCGACAAAAACAGAAATCCTGCCGTTCTCGGTGAATTTCAACGCATTGCTAAGCAGGTTGTTTAGTACCTGGCCGATGCGAAGCGTATCAGCACGGATACCTTCATACATGTCAGGCGCAAAAGTAATATGCAGTTCCAGCCCTTTTGATAGAACGCCCGGCCTGAACATACCCACTGTTGTTTCGACGAAGGACGTTAAGTGAAAATCCACCGGGTCGATAACAATTTTGCCCGCGTCCAGTTTTGACTGATCAAGAATTTCGTTCAGTATTTTCAAAAGCTGGCGGCTGGACATATTGATATCATTGGCCCAGCTGAGAACCTGTTTGTCGTGAACCTTATCCAAAATTAGTTCCGACATGCCGATCACGCCTGACATCGGCGTGCGAATTTCGTGGCTCATGGCAGCGAGAAAAGCTGATTTGGTCATCGTGGCGTTTTCGGCTTTTTCTTGGGCATTTACCAAGTTATCCAATGTCAGGTWCAGCGCCTWGGCGAAATAGCCAAACTCGTCATTCTGATGAAGCTTCACCCG
>JAESRJ010000153.1 GCA_016764715.1 Kordiimonadaceae bacterium
TTTGATACTCTCAGTTTACTACCCTCATTGTTTCAATAGTATCACCTACCTCGTGATAGGTTCACCTTCCTCGTCGATGATCTCGATGGTCTCATCTTCTTCCCTGATAGGTTCACCTTCCCCCTGATGGTCTCAACTCAACTCAACAAATAATAATAATTAGTGAATGAATACTACAAGCTTGTCGTTCAAAAGGTATTGGTAGCCGTCCTACCTGCAGACCTTCTCTGTCTCGATGATCGCAGGTGCGGTTTGCTCCTGGGTGACCTACCCCGCCGAGTTCCTGAAGACCAGCATCCAGTTCCAGGCCACAGCCATCGGCCTCCGGGGACGATTTAGTACTCGCCTAGCCACGTAGGTCAGCAGCAGGGCTACAACCCGATGAAGATACTGCGCCGGCTGCATGAAACCGGGTCGGGGATGTCCATCTTCTACGAAGGATTCGACGCCCACCTCTACGGCAGATTGGCCTACCTGGCAGTCAGGAACACAGTCTATACGGCCATCTATAATGCAATCAAACCAGTCAAACCCTATAACGACCTCTCCTCCCGCGAGAAGTCCGTCATCGGAGGTATCTCCGGAGCAGTCGGAGCAGTCGGACTCATTGAAGCTAATGGCTCCATTGGCTCTGGCCCCAATGGCTCCATTGGCTCTGGCCCTAATGGCTCCATTGGGGCCATGGGAACGAAAGCCTGCTGTGGTGATGTGGCTTTGTAAAAAGCCTTTGGTGCTTTKGGCTCTGGGTGAGAGGCTGCGCTTTCGGCCACCATGGCGTCTGCGAACTGCACTGACGGTAGGCCCATGCTCAAGCTTATCACGCCCACAGTTAGTACGAGTTTAGTGAAAGTACTTGTTGATTTGAACGGTGTGGACTGTGCGTTCATCAGCCGCTCAACTCGGTGTCTTAGTATGGATTTGTTACCAGCCATTGCTAATCCCCATTGAATCTGTCGTGTTTCATGTATTTTTGTGGCGCAAGTGAAGAGTGCGTTCGCAACAGCCCGGCTGTCAGCTGCTTGTTCAGCCGCCCATTCGTCAGCCGCAAGTTCTGCGATATCTGCCAGCCGATTGCGCGCTATTATAAAGAGCGGCTGGAAGAAGAAGGTCCTTGATAGAATTTGTAAGAGCATCAGCATCAACGGATCACGGCGAACCATATGGCCGAGCTCGTGCGCCAATAGGCTTTTAAACTCGCTTTCCGGCATGTCATCAAAGGCCCAGTCTGGTAGGCAAATTTCCCTACGCGGCAGACAAGTTGGACTTTTGATCGTGGATGACCGACTAAGGTACGGCACATGTTTGATGCCCGCTTTGGTACAGATGTTGCGGAGAAGCTGGTTTGCTTTGTCCTCTGAATTCACCCGCTTCCGGTCGCCCAGATTTTTAACCGCTGTCCGGTAACTACCAATCAGCGCAAGGACGGCGAAGAAGGCCAACATAGCCCAACCGATAGCTGCCAAATCCTTAGTTCGGAGGTCCGCCGCAGATTGCCAAAAGTTATTATTTTTAGCGCCCTCGCTGTCGTTCTCGGATATATTTGCCTGGTCAGATAAGCTGATTGGCTCGGATCTTTGAACTGATGGGCTGTTGGCATTCGCGGCGGAATCAGGGGCGGCGTTAAATTCAACGCCGTTTTTGTTGCCGACCACGACAAAGTCTTTGCCCGTGATCTGGATTGGGAATTTTTCACTGCCAACTGTCACAAGCCCTGTGTCAGTATCGAGTTTAAAAAAGTCAGGGTYGAATGTTTGATTGGTACCGAGTTTTTTTGTCCCTAGTATCTGGCTTGTCGTGGGTTCTTTCGCAGTTTCGATTGCGGCGAAATCACTTAAAGGACGGTCTTGATTGAGCTTATCAATGAACGCAGCCGTCTGAGTGTTCTCTATTGTAACGGTGGAAGACCATAGATCCGCTACCGGGAGAACGGCGAGAAAAGAGCACGCAATCGCAAGTTTCCAAGCGAGATCTGCGATATCAGGCGTGTTGAGCAGTTTCGTCTTTTCAAGTAACCAAACTGTGCTGAGCAATACTGTGCTAGCGATCATGAATTTAATGAACAAGCCTACGAGGGGCATATCAATGAGAAGGTCAGCCATTATTCCTGATCCCTCCCGAGTAGCGCTTTGATTTCGCTCAGTTCTACTTCGTCGATATCGCCCTCATTCACTAAGTGCGCCAGCAGGGCTTTGCTGTCGCCTTTGAAGAGGGTGGACACCAGCGAGGAGACCATTGACCGCTTTACATCGCCTTCAGTGATCAAGCTGCGAAATACGCGTTCACGACCGCGGGTGGCGGAGGTTAGTACGCCCCGCTTTTCTAGCCGCGTTAAAATTGTACCAATTGTAGTGTGCGCCAAACCGAGGCTACTGAGGTGCTGTTGCACGTCTTTCGCTGAACCGTCGCCCATCACCCATAGGGCTTGAACGATATGATACTGCTGGTCACTCAATCTTACGTTAGCTGTCATGATAGATCTTTCTACTACATTTGTAGGAGAGTGTTACGACAGATGTAGTAGTAAGGCAATTAGTTTTTTCAAAAAGGAAAAATATCCCATAAAATTGAGGCTTTGGAGAGGTGAATTCCTTTAATGGACCTAATGTTGCGGCCGTGGTTACAAGATTAGGTCTCGAATCAATTCTGTACAATTCTGTACAATCCTGACCGAAAGGGCAGCGAAAATTACGAATCTGTTCTTGCAAACGCCTTTAAATTCCCTAAGCTGCACCACCGAAGATGGAAATAATTGTGGGACTACGGCACCTTGGCTATCGATGTTTCGTCACTATCGTTCGCAGTTTTACTGGTTATGCTTGTTTCCTGCATGGCGCTTACTGCCCATTGGTTTTCTAATAAAGCCATATCGGGGCTGAATCTAGTGGCCGTTGGGGTGGTGGTTTTCGCGCTCGGAAGTGGCTTACAGTTCAATTACATTCCGCTTGAGGGCATTACTGTAACATTACTTGGCGAAGCACTGCTCATTTTTGGCCATATGTGGGTTTGGCACGGGATTGCTGAGTTTTTACAGAACCGCCAGCATCCGCTTGTGCGGTCTGCCGTTTTTATTGGCTCCGCAGCTGTGGGCATTCTTGTCTACCAAGCCTATGCGAATGTAGATTTTGCCCTACGCGTTGTGACGCACGCCGTTTTTGTTGCGATACTGTCTGGCGGCATTATTTATACATTAGTGCGTGCAGGTGGCGGCAGCGGCCGTTTCTATAAAGGCATTATACGGCGGACAATGGTCGGCGCAGGTATGATGGCTGCCTTGTTCCTGGTGCATTTGGCCTATGGCCTTTACCGTGGGTATCATATTTATACGGCTGCAGACGATCAACTGGGTACCATTTTACCACTGGATGCTGTTTCCCAAATTGAAGCCATGCTTTTTGTTGTGATGCTGGCGTTTATCGTCATCATCATGACAGCCGAACGTTTGCAAGCCGAGCTGAAAATTCAGGAAATGATGGACCCTCTTACGCGGGCTCTTAACCGGCGCGCCTATCTAGAGGTAATGAAGGCCGTTCTTGCCCGGGCCAGAAGGCTGGCTGAGCCTGTCTCGGTTATCATGATGGATATTGATAARTTTAARAAGATTAATCAAAAGCATGGTCGCCGGATTGGCGATGCGACGCTTGCTGCATTTGCCGCTTTGGTRATGGAAGGGCGGCGTGGSCARGAYGTKTTTTGCMGGTTCGGCGGTGAAGAGTTTGTTCTGATGTTGCCTGGCACCAGTGAAGAGGGCTGCAAACTAGTAGCTGCGCGTATCCGTTCGAAGATCGAAAAGACTGCCTTGGCACCTGAGGGTGTAGCGGTGAAGCTGACGGTTAGCATGGGGCTCGCTACAGCGCGCGGTGATGATTTGGACGCTGACGGGATGCTCAACGTAGTAGACCGGCGCATGCATAAAGACCAGAAAATGTCTTTCGAGAAAATAGAGAGCGCTGGTTAGGGGCTGCCCCCTAACCGTTAGTGTATCTAGTGATGATTTTTACAAGGATCTCGTGCGCTAAACACGCTCCACTTCAAAACACCCGATAGAATAGCTGGCGCCGAACGAGCATATTAAGCCAAGCTCTCCTGCTTTAAAATCGTCTTTATGTTTGTGGAACGCGATCATGCAACCTGCGCCCGCGGTGTTTGCAAATTCATCAAGAATGATCGGTGCATCTTCTTGGTTGGGTTCTCGCCCCAGTAGCTTGCGTGTCGCATAAACATTCATGTTGATGTTTGCTTGGTGTAGCCAAAAACGTTTGTAATCTTCAACGGTTCTGCCGATATCCTTAAGGTGCCCTTTCACAAGGTCGATAACTTTTGGCAATAACTCCCGAAAAACCGATCGTCCATTCTGATTRAAACGCTGGCATGGGTCGTGGATTTTGTCGCGTTCGATAAGCACACGGCTGCCAAACCCGCCTTGGATATTCAGGGAAAACTCGGTGAATAATTTGCGGCTATTGATACGGAAGGCTGACGTAGAGGCCGTTTCGTCTTCACGTTCTAATACTATTGCAATCGCAGCGTCGCCAAAAATAAAGTGCGTATCACGGTTTTCAAAATCCATAAACGGCGAGAGATACTCGGCTGTCACAACCAACGCTTTGTTAGCCATGCCTGATTTTATGGCATCAGTGGCTGTGGAAATACCAAATGTAGCGCTGGAACATGCCATCGACATATCGAAGGCAAAGCCCTTAGCACTGAGCAGGCTTTGCAACTCTGTCGCCATGGAAGGAATGAAGCGTTCCCATATGGAGGCGCTGATAACGACCATATCGATATCTTCGCCTCTAAGGCCTGCTTCCTTAAGGGCGCCCATGGTGGCTTCGTAGGCCATTTTTACTTGTACTGGGGTGCCCATGTTGGTTTCAGGAGCTATCTTTGCAAGGTAGGGGTACATGCGCCCAACTTCGGTAAGGCCTTCACCTTCCATGAAATACCGACTTTTGATGCCCGAGGCCTTTTCAATAAAGGCAGAGGAAGACTGTTCGCGGGCGATAAGGTCGCCGCGCTCAATTGCCTCTTTATTTTTTTCGTTCCACTGAAGGCTATGCTCGTTATAGCTCTCTACCAGTTTCTCATTCGTAACAGTATCTGGCGGTATGAACATGCCAGTGCCGCTTATTACAACGTTTCCCACGTTTATCCCCTAAAGTTAACTAGCTGCTCTTATAGTTTTTCGACAATAAGACTGCCGATTGAGTAGCCTGCACCGAATGAGCAAATAACGCCTTTGTCACCRGACTTCATATCTGCACGGTGTTCGTGAAATGCGACAACTGACCCAGCCCCAGCCGTGTTGCCGTATTTGTCRAGCACCATCGGTGCTTCTTCCGGACTAGGTTCATGACCTAACAATTTTTTTGCAACGAACATATTCATGTTGATGTTGGCTTGGTGTAACCACATGCGAGAAAGTTCGCTGATCTCCATGTTCAGGTCACCAACCTGTTCGCGAAGAAACTTGGTTACTATAGGCAGTAATTCCTTAAAGACTTTACGGCCTTGCTGAATGAAAAACATATCCTGGCGGAATAGGCTATCGTCATCGAGGCGTGTCATTGGCCCGAACTGTGACCGGATGTTGTTCGAATAAATGGTACTGGATTTGGTGTTAACCACTTTCCATTGGTCTTTGCTTTTGGCGAGATCTGCACGTTCGAGAATAACCGCAGTGGCAATATCRCCGAAAATGAAATGGCTATCTCTGTCTTTGAAATTTATCATGGTGGARAAAATTTCAGGGTTCACCATCAATACTCTGTCCGCCATGCCGCTTTGAATAGAGTTTACAGCGTTCACTAAGCCGAAGGTGGCGCTCGAACACGCCATAATCATATCTACGGCTGAACCCTCAATGTCCAGATGGTGCTGAATCTCAACGCCAATCGCGGGGAATGAGCGTTGCATTACGGCAGACGCGCATACTACTTGGTCAATGTCTGCGCCGGTTAAGCCTGCCTGAGCGAGCGCCATCTTGCTGGCTTCGATACCCATATGCGCTTGCAGGCACGGGTTTTCAGTATCGCCGTGGCCGCCTTCTGGCATTTTGGACATCATTCTATCCAAATCCATCACACCTTCAACATCAACAAGGTAGCGGGATTTGATGCCGGATGCTTTTTCGATGAATGCAGCGCTTGAGTGCTGCTTGGCAGGCATTAGTCCTGCATCAATATCTGCCTTATTTTCAGCGTTATATTGATCCACATGTTGGTTGAAAGCTTCAACAAGTTCTTCGTTGGTTATCTTGTTGGGCGGCACATACAGGCCAGTACCGGAAATTACGACGTCAATCATGCAGAGCATTTCCTTTGAGACTTGCTAACGAACAGGGGGCTAGCTTTACTTTACTTGGCCACAGATATACTGCCTTTTTCCGCCGCCGCCAACAGTATATTCTTGTCATGGCTGCTATGCGTAAAACGCCTTAGTTTTCTGTAGGATAGCCTAGTTTGGTGTGATAGTTATTCAGTATGTCTATATGGGGAAAAATTATTGGTGGCACGGCTGGCTTTGCTCTTGGCGGGCCTCTTGGCGCGCTTTTGGGTCTTGCCGTTGRYAKWRSTRTGKATNCNGKTAWNNCNGKAWAAAKCRWTKMKRMYNCCARAWAAMACYARNCATATTACTTTTACTATTGGTGTGATTGCCTTGTCCGCCAAAATGGCGAAAGCGGACGGAAAGGTAACCCGCGAGGAAGTTGACGCTTTCAAACAAGTGTTTCAGGTGCCAGCCTCAGAAATGGTTAATGTAGGCCGCGTTTTTGATATGGCGCGCCAACACACTGCGGGTTTTGATGCTTACGCGCGGCAGATCGCAACTCTAATGGCTGGGAACCGCGGTGTGCTTGCGGATTTGCTCGAGGGTTTGTTTTTTATTGCTAAGGCTGACGGCCATGTGCACCCAAACGAAGTCAATTTCATTCGGGCCGTTGCTAATATTTTTGGTTATACCAAGCAGCAGATTGATCAACTGGTACACCGGCACGCAGGCGCTGATCAGAATTGTCCCTACGCAGTTCTGGGTGTTGAGCCAGCAATCGGCAGCGATGCGCTCAGGAAACATTACCGTAATCTTGTGCGCGAAAATCACCCTGACCGCATGATTGCGCAGGGGGTGCCGAGTGACCTCATTGCTGTGGCAACGCGGCGTGCTGCAGAAATTAACGTAGCTTACGATGAAATCCTTGCRCGAAGGGCAAGTTGACGACGGCTGAAGGAGCCGAGCATTCGAGAAAGTTTGAGTGAATGACAAGACGCGACATTGCCTTTGCGTTGCTAATATCCGCGGTATGGGGCCTAAATTTTGTTGCTGTAAAATTTGTGGTGGAGGACTTTCCTCCGCTTTTGTCTAATGCACTCCGTTTTTCCTTGGTTATTCTCTTTTTCCTCCCTTTTTTGCGCATTGTCCCCGGGCGGATGGTGGCTATTCTCATTGCAGCATTCACACTAGGTGTCTTGCATTTTGGGGCTGTGTTTACGGGAATGAGTTTGGCTGGCGGTGTTGGTGGTGTMGCAATTGCGTCTCAGCTAAGTGTACCMTTTTCTACGCTGCTTGCTGTTTTGTTCCTGCACGAAAGCGTCGGCTGGAAAAGAATAGCAGGCATAGCCCTTAGTTTTACAGGCGTGCTAGTGCTTAGTTTCGACCCGATCGTTTTCGAGTATTGGCAGGGGCTGCTTGTTATTATGTTGGCGGCGTTACTTTATGCGATTTCAACCATTTTGATGCGCAAACTGAAGGAYGTCCGSGCMGCGACGTTGCAGGGATGGGTGGCTGTTGCAGGTGTGATCGGATCTCTAGTGTTCTCAATGGTATTTGAAGAGGGCCAAGTTGCCGCCATATCGAATGCTAGTGGTTTGGCTTGGGCCGGGATAGCATACAGTGCAATTGGTTCGTCGGTTCTAGGGCACGGAGGTGCAAACTATCTCTTCCGCAAATATGAGGTTTCAACTGTTTCTCCTTACTTTTTGGCCGTGCCTTTTTTTGCTGTGCTCGGTGCCGTGGTCATACTCGGCGAAGATGTCTCGTTTAAAATGATTGCGGGCGGCTTCTTGACGGTGGCAGGGATATTGATTGTGACGCTAAGGAATAAGGCGAAAGCCTCTAAGGTGGCAGTGCTGCCTGAAGTGAAGGCATAACCAGGAGGCGTATTTGCATAACTTTATCGAACAACCGTCGCCGAATTGGAATGAGCGACCAAGCGGCTGCGTTGTGGATACGGTTGTTCTGCATTACACTGGCATGAAAACCGGTGCCGAGGCTATTGCTCGGTTATGCGATGCGGACGCCCAGGTTTCTGCCCACTATGTGGTGGAAGAAGATGGGCGAGTTTACCAATTGGTATCAGAAGAAAAGCGTGCTTGGCATGCTGGCATATCACACTGGCAAGGCCGCGATAATATAAATGACTGTTCAATAGGTATTGAACTTGTGAACCCGGGTGCCGAGTTTGGATACTGTGCGTTTCCAGCACCACAAATTAATGAGCTTATTACGCTATTAAGTGGTATAAAGAAACGTCACGGCATTCCAGCGGCTAGATTTATTGGGCACAGTGATATAGCGCCCCTGCGTAAAATCGACCCTGGTGAGCTGTTTCCGTGGCGGGAGTTAGCGGATTATGGCCTAGGGGTGATTTCAAATAGACCTTGTTTGAACCACTCAATTATAGCGCGTAAGGGAGACGTCGGTGACGTTGTATGCGGCCTTAATAAACTATTAGGTATAGTCGGCTATCATAAGTTGGACGGCGGTAATTTCGGACCCGGTACGGAAGAGACACTAAGGGCTTTTCAGATGCATTGGCGACCGGAACATGTTACCGGCGAGTTGGATATCGGGACGCAATCAGTGCTTTCTGATATAGCCGAACAGTTAAGTAGTTAGGGGATTTTGAATGAAAAACGTTTCGTCTTCAGTATTGTTARTTGCACTTGGTTCCACTTTTCTCTTCTCTCCCCTCTCATTCGCRCAGGTTCCTGTGACGCAGGACCATAAACCTAATGAACATACGATAGCYTGCCTTGAAGCCCCGACGCGCGATTGTGCGTTCAAAGCAGCTATCCAGACTGTAATTGCTGAAGAGTTTGGCATTCAACGGGCGAAAGTCCTTATAGGCGTCGCTCGGTCGATGATCGCCACGGGGGATAAAACCCAAGCCGTACAAACATTGATGCTTGCACTTGATGAAGCGCGGTCAGTTCGGCTTAGCCTTGTAACTCAAGAGAAAATAACCGCGATTGCTCCTCTTTTGGCCCGCGGCGGCGATACGGCAAGTGCGCTGGCAATTGCCGGAGAATTAAACAACAGTGCGATTAAAGATGCGGTTCTCTTCAGAATAGCACAAGAGGCGGCGAATACTGGTGCAATTGCAGACGCCCGAGTTGCCTTGCGGCAAATGAAAAATCAACGGCGAGCGTTTTGGGCGGAATTGAGTATTCTTAGTAGCTCGCCCGCAGCCAACTTAGTAGGCCTAGATATAGGTAAAGTGGAGATTGATGTTCGCGCGGCAGAGAAGGTAACCCTTCAGTATCGTGGTTTGATCTTACTTGCCATTTTTGCTGAAAAAACGGGTAGAGTTGCTGACCGGGATTCCTTGATCATTGAAGCAGACGAGCTGTTCCCCAGTGTCATTGGCCTATATTCCCGGGCCGACGTAACCGCAGAGCGGTTAAGAAACATGTATGATGCTGGACTTAGCGCAGACCTGATTGCACAGAGCTACGATTTGGCTTTGATACACGGCGATAGGCTGCGAGGCAATGAGCCGCTGGCTAATTTTGCGGGCAAAGTTGGCATTGTAGAGTCTGCTCACGGTAAGCTTGAAGCTGCTTTGGCTAGACTAGATTATTTCGAAGAGATAGAAGCCAAAGCTGCGTATCTATCAGGGCTTCGTGGTGGAGAGAACAGTAATCTCGCGATTCAGGTCAGAGACGTTCTGAAAGGAATTTCTGATGTTGATGGGGCTTATGAAAGGGACTTGATCCGGCTGACCCTACTTGAGGGTGCCTTGGGAAATACGGACCTCTATTTGGCTCGCAATATTGTCGAGGCGATTGAAGATGATGACAATCAGGCTTACGGGTTGGCTTTACTGGCACCGCTCCTGGACTAATATCTGACGGGGTTTGCCCGGCCTAACGGATTGAGATAAAAAAAAGCCCCAGCCAATTTGGCTGGGGCTTTTTTTTATGCGGTGTGATTGATTTGCCGACTATGCAGCTTTCCTGCGGCGACGCTGGCGACGAATAATAAGTGCTAGCGCTGGAAGTAGCAACAGAGCACTAGARGGYTCAGGTACACTGACCGCGTTTATCACTAAGGTCGTTGAATCAAATCCAGTGTTACGCAAGCCATTAATGTTGGCGGATGTTGTCGACGTGCAGCCAACGGCACCGTATTGCTCACCGTCAATGTTGATCCCTGCATCACAGCCGCCGACACCGTAGTATCCGTCAGGTAAGTATATATATGTATAGCCGTCAGGTATATCGACGATCAGGCTGATGATATAGGAACCGGCACTTGCGAACAGCGAACCAACCCCAGTAGAAAATGTTGGAGTCAGACCGTTTACGGTACTGCTGCCACTATAACTCGCCAGTGTTGTGGTTATGCTTTCGAACGATACTTGCCACGTAAGTTCAAAATCAGACAAGTCTCTGAAATCGCATAGATCGTTCGACCTGGGTGAAGGAAGGGTTGCAACTGCTTGATGGACGGTGGAACCACACGCATCCAAAGTAATATCATCCCCGAGGGCGATTGGGTCGTAAGTCCCAGCGTCTGCCAATACATCAACATAATAATAATAGTATGTTGCATTAGCAGATACTGATGTGCACGCCGCTAACGTTGCCGCAAAAGCGGCTGCTTTCAATAATTTAGCCATTCTACTCCCCAGAGGGTTAGCGCATTAAATACACTATTATTCGGAACTAAACCGATCTATATGCTCGCTTATAGTGAATTTACACAATTTTGCAATCATTAGGTCCGTTTTTAAACGTTTTTTAACATTTTGTTAAGGTTTGGGTTGACGAGCGCTAGAATTGCCCCCTCAATGTTAAGTGCAAGATCTATGCGGAAAGTGATCGGCCCAGGCCCGGTTTTTGATGCTCAGCGGCGACCTGCTCATGATGCGGATCTTGAACATGAGCATATGTATGGCGCAGTATCTGCCTTAGGTCGGGGCAATTGTTAGCGGAAACGGACTTGATTTTCGGTAAATAGAGTTAGATTTCACATGGGACTGCATGTGCGGGCATTAAGATTAAAGAGGTATAATGATATGTGGTTTCGGGGAATCTTAGTTGCTTGTATTCTGCTGCTTGTGGCCTGTGGTAGTTCGGAAGAAGAACAACCCGAAACTATAGACTATGCGTCATACGATTTGGCCGGATTGAAAGAGCTGGTTGAGAACGGCGAGCGCGATTTTGYTATTGAAATTATCCGCGCACGCGAACAGCTCTCTCTCGCGGGCGTTGGCGAGCATTTACTGTCKGCCAAAATATTTTTGTCGACCTCAAACGCTATTGCTGCAGAAGTTGAATTRGAAAAGGCCAARAGGGCCGGGGCRAGTTCGACTGAGTAYTTTTTACTTTTAACGCAAAACCATATGCTACAGGGCCGGTACAATGAAGCGGAAGAGGTAATTGGCAATGCGGAACTCAAGGGTGRGGACGTATACCCGGGCTTATTGTTGCTTGCCGATATCAATAGAGCGCGAAGCAATTTTGATGCGGCGAGAAACCTTTACCAGGCTGCGATTGTCGACCAACCCGAAAATCGTCTGGCTTATATAGGCGCAGCTCAGGTGGAACTGACCTTAGGTAAATTGGATGAAGCCGCGAAGTTTTCAGAAATAGCAATGAAACTGGCTCCAAATGATGCGAAAACAYTATTTGTCCTAGGATCGGTATACCGGTATCAATTGCATACTAAAAAAGCGACTGAATTACTTGAACGGTCGGTGGGCCTTAACAAAACGCAGGTGCTGCCGCGCCTGGAGTTGGCGGGAATTTACACAGAAGCGGGCGCTTTCGAAAAAGCGAGAACACACTTAGATGTTGTTTACGCAACAGCACCAAACAATAGGCTAGCCAAGTTTTACACAGCACTGATGCTGGCCGCAGAGGGCAAGCCAAATGAAGCGGAGGAAATCCTGTTTCAACTAGGCGATCTATCCAACGCTTTCCCGTTGGCAGGTAGGGTTTACGGCCACACGCTATATCGGTTRGGTAAATTCAGTAAAGCTCAGTTTCATTTGGAGCGTTTTTTGGAATTGGTACCCAGCGACAGACCATCCAGACTAGCATTGGCTGAAATATATACCAGACGAGGCAGACCCACAAAGTCGCTTGAATTATTGGGCCCGCTGGTAGGGGCAGAGACTGCGGATCTCGAGGCAATTTTACAGGCCGCCGCTGCGGCAGGGTCGGCTGGAAATCGAGTATTGGCGCAAAAATTTCTTGAACGAGCCGAAGCAATGGTTGCGACGACCGAGGCAGAAGACGGAGATTTGGGCAGGAAACTCGCACGCAGAATTGCTATGAATTTATTGGCTCAAGGTAAAGGTGATGAAGCTGTGTCGCAGTTGCGGAACCTGATGGCCGCTGACGGTCAAGACTTTGTAAGTTTGTCGCTATTATCAAATGTGCAGATGACCAAAGGAGACTTGGAAGGCGCGCTTAAGTCTGCAGAACGCATGCTGGAACTGGCGCCCGAAAACCCGTTAAGTTCAAATTTAATGGGCGCTGTGAAATACCGTCAGCGCAATTTGCCTGAAGCTAAGGTGTTTTATGATAAAGCGATCGACTTAAGTCCTGATTATCTTTCCGCGCTCAAGAACAGAGGCCAATTGTTTTTGGTTATGAAGAAATTCGAAGAGGCTCGTTTGGATCTTGAAAAAGTTGTTACTATTAGCCCTCAGGACTTCCAGTCTCGTGGCCTTTACGGTAGGGCTCTTCTCGAAACTGATAATGCCAAAGAGGCGCTGGAGCAGCTTATCGCTGCTGAAAGAGTTTATCCAAAATCAGTTGTTCTAAAAGCGGATCAATCGGAGGCTCTCGAACAACTGGGTTATTTGTCTTCAGCGATTTCCAAGGCAAAAGAGGCACAGGCGCTGGTAAAAGAGGATAGCGGTTTTGGCCGTTATTTAGAKGCGTTACTTATAAAGTGGGAAAAGACCGAAGCTGAGCGCAWGGAGGAAGAAGAGAYAGCCCGTGTGGAAGCTAAAAAAGTACGAGACGAAGAAAGAAAAGCGCGAGAGGAACTTTTAGCCAAAGAACGCGCCAAAGATGCTGAAATAAAGGCGGCGGAAGCAGCGAAAGAGAAAGTCAAAACAGACGAAAAGTCTGATGRCAARCCTSATGAAAAGACCGACRAAAAGCCCGAYRMWNAAGCMKGMKACWGNANCMGGNCGAMAAAYCWGMCGAMNGATSKSACGWCSWYGNGCWYGTSMNTCGAGCTTGTGAGCCGAGCACTTGCGTGTCAGGCAGAAGAGGGAGCCAGGCGGTAGGCTGGCTCCTCCTGCAAGAGTAACCCTGCGGCTAGGCTTTGGTTTCCCCAGCTTCSAGGGCTTGGCRCCGAGCGGCATYGCCGGGCGCTGTGATAGCACGTTTCCGAGTAAGCCAAAGGAAGGCAGCTGGGGCGAAGTAAAAACTTACTATCATTGAAAGAAGTGCGCCGCCCGCGATGGCCACTGCAAAGGGTGGCCAGAAGGGCCCTCCAGCGATAATCAGGGGCATAAAGCCGCCAACTGTTGTGATCGTTGTGGAGATAATATGACGCCCCGTGGCCATAACACCGTCGACAATTGCGTCTGGATCACCTGCTCGGGCTTTTTCGTTGCCGCGTAATTCCGATAGGATAACAATAGCGGCGTTGATGGCTAATCCGATCAAGCCCATCAACCCAAAAATTACAACGAAACTAAGAGGATAATCGAATAGCCACAGAGAGAAGAGCCCCAAACCGGCGGCCTGTATTGCAGCCGCGAAGGTAACAAAGGCCAAACGGAAGCTGTTGAAAGTGAGCACGAGCGCGAGCAGCATTAGAACTACTAGTAAGCCAACCGTGCCAAAAAGCTTGCCAATGGCTTCGTTCCGTTTTTCGCTCTCACCGCCGAACTCAATGCGGTACCCGGAGGGGATGTCCAGTCCTTCTTTCTCTAAGGCGTCTTTTAGAGCCTGCAAGGGCACGGCAGGGAGGACGCCGTAGTTGAGGAAAGCTTGCACCTTATTTATGCGCTCTCCGTTTCGGTGGGCAATGCTGCCTACTTTGGTCGTAAGCCTTACGTCTGCTACTGCTGAAACCGGTACATCCGCAAAAGACTGGTCGGCTTCTTGAGTTGCCGGGCTGTATAATCCAATGTTTGCAATGGAGTTGATATCAGTTCGGCTCGCCCGATCAGCGATTAGTCTGACGGGTACCTGTTGAGTTTGCTCAATTAGGTAGGAGACGATTGTGCCAGTGGTAAGAGCCGCAACTTGGCTCTCCACGTCGCTGAGCGTCAATCCTGCGACAGAAACGTCGTTCTCTCTCGCATCAATGGAGATCATAGGGCGGCCCGCGGTAAGAGAGGTTCGCGTAAAGGTGACCCCTGGAATGCGGACCATCATGGAGCGTATGTCGTTGCCGATGGTTTCCAAGGTCGCTAGATCTGGACCGACTACGCGTATCTCAATCGGTGCTTGGATTGGCGGCCCGCTGCCTAGCTCGCGAACTAGAACTAGCGCTTGTGGCAACTTGTTGGTTAGTTCGCGTTGAAGCCGAGGAACGATCGTCGGTATTTGATCAAATGTTTCGACAGTGATCAGCCCTTCGGCGATACTTACGACACCGTCATTGGACCCTGACATAGAGTAATAGAACTTAGCAGGCCGAGAGCCGATAAACCAGTGAGAGCTCTGAATGATACTCTCTTTTTGTAGCTCTTCATTCACATATTCCGCAGCTTTGCGCGTTTCTTCTATCGAAGCTTGAGCGGGCATGAAAACTTGAATACGGAATTGATTGCGTTCGCTGACGGGGAAAAACTGTTCAGTAAGCTGCCCAGCAAGGGCAAAGCCAATTAACGGTATACCCATGGCAATAACGACTGAGCGGATTGGACGCCTCATTGACCAATTGAGGCTGCGCCGAAATGGCTCTGAAATGAAACGGCCTTCAATGCCATCTCGCCACCATATACGCGTGCTACCGAAAGATGGTTTATCCCCSGAYTTTCCTGTCGTATCGGTTTGCRCGCTGGGTCCTTCCACGACCCGACCTGCGACTGCGGCAATAATTGTGAATGCAATTATATAGGACGCAATGAGGGAGCTGATAACAGCGGCAGGGACACCAAGAAGAAAATCCCCCGCGTTGCCGGGCATTAGGATGAGGGGCATAAATGCGATKATCGTCGTCATCGTACTACCAAGTAGCGGCGCCCAGAGTTTTTTTACGGTTTTGGCAACCGCAACCGAACGCCGTTCGCCGCGTAATCTCAGCCGTTGAATTTCGTCGGTAACCACAATAGCATTATCGACCATGATGCCGAGTGCTACAATAAGGCCGGTTACCAGTACCTGTTGCAATCGAAGGCCCATCGCGTGGGTTATGGCCAGCGAAGCGAGAATTGTAAGGGGCAATATTGAGGCTGAAACTAGGGAGGCGCGCCAGCCCAAGGAAAATAGAAGAACCGTGAGAACCACGAGGGCGCCGATAGCAAGGTTGCCCATTAGATCATCAAGCCGGGCGTCAGCATAGTCGCGCTGATCAAAAATACGTTCGAGCTTGATGCCGGACGGAAGCGTCTTCTGAAAATCTGCTATCAGTAGCCCGACTTGGTCAGACCAGGCATCAATGCGGGAGTTTTCATACATGCGCGCAGCAACCACAACACCGTACACGCCGTTGAGGTAGGCTAGCTTGCTGACAGGGTCTTCATAAGTGCGAACGACACTGGCAAAATCACCTAGCCGTAAACTGCTGCCAGCCTCATCCAGGCCAATTGGAATTTTACGAATGCGCTCAAGGCTATCTAGCGCACCTGACACCTGCACCACCATGCGGTTGGTTTCGCTAGAGACAACGCCGGCGGTTCCGCGCGCGTCCGAAGCGCGAATGCGCGCCGCAATATCTGCGACGGTATATCCGTGAGCCGCGAGCCGGGCATCATCGACACTAATGCGAATTTCTTCCTCCGGCAGGCCTAGAATATCGACGAAATCCGTGCCGGCCAAGTTTCTCAGTTTGCTGTCAAACTCGCGCGCGTGGCGGCCTAGAATGGCGTAATTTATCTGCGATTCTGCGTGCCAGGTTAACGCCATWATAGCGGAGTGGGCATAGATGCGCGTGTCTGAAAATTCTGGTGTAGTCGCTCCGTCGGGGAGGTCTGTTACCTCCGAGACCTTATCTCGCAGGCGTGCCGTGATCGGTTTGGCATCGTTAATACGGTCTTCCAGCTCAATTGTAATTTGTGAGATGCCCGGACGCGATATACTTCGAACCGATTTTACTTCAGGAACCTCACGGACTTTTCGTTCAATTTTTTCGGTAACTTCGGTTTCAACACGTCCTGCATCGGCGCCGCGGTAAATAGTTGTTACCTGCACAATACGGCTTTGCATGTGAGGGTCTTCCAAGCGCGGCATCGTATAGAAGGCATTGAGCCCTGCGACGACGATCAGTAGTAACATAAGCCATACGACACGAGGGTGATTGTAAAGGGAAGCTTTCATAGTTGTCGCCTCTCTCTAATTGAGCTGATTGGCTGTACTGGTGCCGAGGCTTACACGCTGGCCAGGGGCCAATCTGGCCATGCCGTCAGAGATCACGATATCGCCGTTCGAAAGAGTGCCAGTAACAAAAGCTCGGTTAGCGTCCGAGTATAAAATTTGTACGTTCTCGAATTGCACCTGTGCTTCGCCGTTCCGGGTAACTACTTTGTAGACACGCCATAAACCCCTTACATCCGACGAAAGCGCACGTAGGGGCAACCAAGCGCCTGTTGCCTCTCTCCAGTCTTGCACTGCGGCGCTGACCAGCTCACCACGGGAAGTTGCATTGGGTGGTAAATCGAAGGTTACCATTACTGTCCGGGTGCGGCCTTCGATTATTGGCAAAACTGCTCGAAGCTTTGGACCCTCTATTACTTTACCTCGACCATCATAGAGTTGAAAAAAAGCGCCGGCTTTAACTGCAGCGGCGTGTTCTGGGGGCATTCCAATATGGCCCTCCATACGGTCTGTCTCGGTTAACTCTAGAAGCGCTGTGCCCGCCATAACTACGGTGCCTTCATCCAGCAGGCGTGCCGTTATTGTACCGTTAAATGGCGCTTTGATGCTTGAAGCGCTAATGTCAACGTCAACCGCTGCGAGCGAGGCCGTTAACATTGTTACGCTGGCCTTGAGCCCGATCGCGTTTGCTTCTGCTTCGTCCAGGCGCTGAGCGGAGGCATGACCTTGTTTGAAAGTGTCTTGWGCSCGGGCAAGCGTGCGGTCGGCGAGATTTAGCTTTGCTTTRGCTTCTTCGCGTTGGGCAAGAAGTTGATTTTTTGTTGCCGCAAGCCGCGCTGTATCCAGTGTTGCAAGCATATCGCCGACTTCAACTGTGTGTCCTAGATCCACTGAAATGGCAGTGACCTTCCCGCCGCGTTCGAACGCTAGGTCGCTAGTGCGGCCGGCTACTGCCCGCCCCGTAAAAGAGCGTTTAGCGAAATACCCCGGTTCGATTTTCACGACGACTGTACGGACGGGAAGAGCCCCAGCGCTGTTATCAGATGTTTTACTTTGCGCAGTTAACCTGAATGCAAGTGCTCCGCTRGCAGCAGCYACAATGCAAATATAGATTACRTTTTTRACAAAGGTTCTTTGGATAAATTTCTGATTTTGGTGCATGAGAAGCTACTCTAAATGTGTCTTGATTTCCGACCTATACTGCACTCTATATGGTTATCTGGACTCATAAGTCTAGTAATTGGATAAAAATATTTTAAATACCTATCAGCCCTCAAATTTAAGAAGCCTTGCTTCTCCGGCAGGCGATTGATATTTATAGAGTATCCGACGTTCGTTAAAAGACGAAGAAAACAACGCCCATTGGTCGTGTTTTCCTTTAAAAGGTGGCGGGGTATTTCAGTGTGTTTCAGTAAAGGACTATGTTTGTGACGGCTATTTCGGCAGAAAATCCACCTAAATCGAAGCAGAAGTCGGTTCGCGGTCGTCCTCGCGATACAAGCAAGAACAAAGCTATCATACACTCTGCGAGCCGTTTATTCCTCGAGAAAGGTTTTGACGGAACTAGTATGGACGACATTGCCAAGCGCGCCGGCGTCTCAAAGCAAACCGTTTACAGCCATTTTGCCTGTAAAGAAGTTTTGTGCAGCGAGGCGATCAGTTTAGCAGTAAAGCGCTACTCGCCTGATACAGCCTTAGAAAACATGGAAGAGCATTCATTAGAGGCTGACTTGCGGGCTGTTTGCGATAAGTTCGCGCGTCTACTTCTCGGGGATGACAGCGTCGCTATGGCCAATTTATTGGTTACGTCTGCGCCTAAAGGATCTGAGTTCGCGAAAATTTATTGGAATGCAGGCCCTCAGGCAATGCACGGTAAATTGAAGGATTTTTTGCAGCACTGGATCGATCAGGGTGCTCTTTCAATTGATGACACTTCCAAAGCAGCCGACCTGTTGGCTACGCTTCTAAAAGGGAAAGTACATTTCTTGAGATCAATCGGTCTGATGGACACGATAAGTGAAGAGCAAATCCAAGAAAACGTCGAGGATACCGTGACAATATTTTTGAAATTGTATGGAGCTAAGATTTAGGCCACTAACATGCCGTTGTTAGCAGCTTGGGCTGTCTTGCAAGTTAATCGGTGCCGTCTTCCGATTCCATTCCTTCGCCTTTTTTTGCAGTCGTTGTGTAGCGTGCGTTCTCTGTGTCGCCAACTAGGGCGCCTGGTAGCTGCTTAATTTGGTCTTTTGTTTCAGGGCCAAGCACCGTATCGAAAACGATTACTTCTTCATCTTCACTGAAGAAACTACAGGCGGAAAGCATCAATATTGCAGTCAGGGCAGCCAATTTTTTCATTATTCTACTCAAATATTCTGAATTAGTCCCAGCACTTGCTTGGGGCCTTGTTAGTAAGCGCGGACTTTGCCCGAAATGAGGCACTAGCGCAACAAGCATATTTGGCGGATTTGGCATACCCCTTTTTATGGTGCTTGACCCGCCGCCCGGCAAATGGTTGATAGCAATCGGCAGATGGCTGGATGGTCGCCGCCAGCATGTGGGTTAGCTTGCATGTTGGGGGAGGAAAGTCCGGGCTCCACGGAAATACGGTGCTGGTTAATGGCCAGCGAGGGTGACCTCAGGGAAAGTGCCACAGAAAGTATACCGCCTGTATTTGCTTCGGCGATTGCGGGTAAGGATGAAAGGGTGCGGTAAGAGCGCACCGCGTCCCTGGTGACAGGGATGGCAGGGTAAACCCCACCGGGAGCAAGACCAATAGGAGTAGTTGCATTCAATTGCAGGCGCATTTCCGCGCCGCCGCTCGGGTGGTTGCATGAGTGGCCTGGCAACAGGTCGCCTAGATGAATGGCTATCGCCTGTTTGAGCTTCGGTTCAAATGGGATACAGAACCCGGCTTACACGCCATCTGCCGCTTGCCTGATTGAATAGTATATTTAACTGGGTGTATGGTTGGTCTCAATTCATTTCTTGGGGGCACCAATGATATTTAAAACATCGCGATTTTATTTCGCAAAGATGCTTCTGCTTAGTCTTGTTTTGGTAGCTGCTACAGCCTGGCTGGCTCTGACAATGAAAGACCTCAATAGCCTTGAGCGTGGTGTAGTTTTTTTTGGGGTAGCCTTCTTTAGTATAATTGGGCTTATTTTCTTATTTAAGCTGTTTGCTGGGCAGCAGGTCATTGAGTTGACCAAAGTTGGTTTTTTTCACAGTGACTATCCTAATCAGCTAGTAGCCTGGCAAGAAGTTGAAAATATTGAGCTTGTGCTACTTGGCTTATATGTATCTCTGAAAATGAAAAGTAAATATCACCCCGTTATTTTTAATCAACGTGCAAGCAAATG
>JAESRJ010000016.1 GCA_016764715.1 Kordiimonadaceae bacterium
GCCTTTCTTCTTGGCTGGCGCTGCTTTCCGGGCTTTCCGGGCTTTCTTCGCCGCGGGTGCTTTGGCTTTCGCCGCAGGTCTCGCGGCTTTGGCCTTTGCTCCACCACCGCTAACTGACACATCGGTGGTGAAGAAGCTGACACGCTCCTGCATCACTTCAGACTGGTCTTCAAGCTGACGGGCTGACGCTGCAGTTTCTTCCACAAGCGCGGAGTTCTGCTGGGTCATTTCGTCCATTTCAGCGATCGACTTATTGATCTCGGCAATGCCTGTCGCCTGTTCCTGGTTCGCCGCAGCGATTTCAGAAACAAGGTCCGTCACGCCTTTAATCGATGTCACGATCTCGCCAAGCTGCTGCCCAGCTTCATTCACCAGTTCAACACCAGTTTTCACCTGATTATTACTGTCAACAATCARGCCTTTGATGTCTTTCGCKGCYTCGGATGAMCKYTGCGCCAGTGCCCGTACTTCAGAGGCAACAACCGCAAAGCCYTTACCWGCRTCCCCTGCYCGCGCAGCTTCCACCGCAGCGTTCAGAGCAAGAAGGTTGGTYTGGAAAGCAATCTCRTCAATCACMACRATGATGTCTGAGATTTTCTGTGAGCTTTCTTCGATCCGGGACATCGCTTCAACGGCATCGTTCACCACCACGCCGCCTTTTTCAGCAACTTCGCGGGCCGCCGTGCCTTGCGTATTGGCAGACGCTGCATTCTCAGCGTTGGTTTTCACTGCACTTTCCATCTCTTCCATGGAMGCTGCAGTTTCTTCMAGYGCTGAGGCTTGCTGYTCGGTGCGTTCCGATAGGTCCGCACTGCCTGAAGCAATTTCGGTTGCGGCGTTACCCACATCTCCGGCACCTGTTGCGATCTGGCCAAGAACTTCTGAAAGTTTCTCACCCGTAGCGTTGGTGTTTTGTTTCAGCTCATCCCATGTACCTTGGTACTCAGCTTCAATACGCGCCGTTAGATCACCGCCCGCCATCGAAGCAAGGGTGCTGGCAACATCATTAAGGCCCTTATCACAGGTTTCAGCAAACTGGTTGATACCCGTTGATACATTAAGCATGAAGCCTTCTTTATCGTCGAGATCAATGCGCTGGGTCAAATCACCGGTTACAGCAGCATCYACCACGCCMGCGATCTCACGCTCWACTGCGCGTTCCTGCGTTACATCGCCCCAYTCRACAACCGTACCAAGGCGATCACCTGCCTCGTCAAGAACCGGGTTAGCAATCAGGCTAAACAGGCGCTCTCCAACCGCAATCTCAGTTTTGTGCGTGCCTTGCAGCGCTGTGATCATACCGCGCTGATGCGATGGGTTTTTGTGGAAGATATCAGGGTTTGCGCCCATCAATTTGTTGCAATCGAACGCTGGCAGCACTTTGCGGATATCCGCTTCTGCCAGTTTGAACATAGTGATCATGCTGTCATTCATATAATTGATATGCATGTCAGCGTCGGCCACCATCACGCTGGCGGTTACTTTATCAAGCGCTTGTTTGATCTGGGCGTTGGCAGCAGCGATTGTGGCTGTTGCTTCTTCCTCAGCCAAGCGGTCTGTCAAATCTTCCCACTCGACGCTTGTACCGATGCGCTCGTTGGTGTCTTGGTCATGCACCGGGTTAGCGATCAGGCTGAAGGTTCGGCCCCCAATCACAATCTGGCCTTCGAAGGTATCCGTCAGGGCACCCACCATATTCCGCTGGTGCGACGGCACTTTGTGGAACTGGTCAATATTGGTGCCCATCAGTTTAGCAGCCCTGAAGGACGGCAGGTCCTTGCGGATTTGCCGTTCAGCATTATCCATCATCGCCTGCATACTGACGTTCATATAGATGATGTTAAAGTCGTTATCGGCGATCATCACACTTGTCTGCGCACCGTCGAGGGATGTTTTAATCCGCCCGTTCTCCTGCGCCGTGGCAGCCAGCACTTCAGCTTCAGCCAACTCTTCTGTTCTGTCAGCCCACTCAACACTGGTACCCAGGCGGTTACCGTCTTCGTCATTAATCGGATTAGCGATCAAATCAAAGGTACGCGCGCCCATGGTGATCCGGCCTTCAAATACACTGGTCAAATCACCCACCATTTTCCGCTGATGCGCAGGCACTTTGTGGAATTGGTCGATATTGGTGCCCATCAGTCTTGCAGCACTAAAGTTTGGTAGGTCTTTGACGATCTCACTCTGTGCGTTATCCATCATCGCCTGCATACTGGCGTTCATATAGATGATGTTAAAGTCATTATCGGCCAGCATCACATTGGTTTTCGCACCGTCGAGCGCGGTTTTAATCCGGCCATTATCGTCTGCCAGATCRGATAGGCGCTCTTCTTCAGCCAGTTTCTCGGTCACGTCGGCCCACTCAACACTGGTACCCAGCCGTGTGCCGTCCTCGTCATTGATCGGGTTAGCGATCAGCGTGAAGGTTCTGACACCGATAACAATGCTGCTCTCGAACGTACCCGTTAGCTCGCCAACGGCCTTACGCTGGTAGGCAGGGTCTTTATGGAAACCATCAATATTGGTGCCCATCAAAGTAGCCGCATTGAAGTTTGGCAGCTCTTTCTTGATGTCGCTTTCCGCGTTCCTCATCATCTCAACCATGCTTGCGTTCATGTAGATGATGTTGAAATCAGGGTCCGCCAGCATCACGTTGGCTTTGGCACCGTCAAGCGCGGTTTTAATCCGGCCATTATCTGCAGCCAGCAGCTTGTCAGCATTTTCCTGGCGCAGTTTCTCGGTGATATCAGCCCACTCWACRCTGGTACCAAGSCGTGTGCCTTCTTCGTCGTTGATCGGGTTAGCGATCAGSGTGAAGGTKCKGCCACCAATAACAATACTACTTTCAAAGGTATCCGTCAGGTCACCGACCATTTTACGCTGGTAGGAAGGGTCTTTATGGAAGGTATCAATATTGGTGCCCATCAATTTAGACGCCTTGAAGTTCGGCAGGTCTTTTTTGATGTCAGCCTCTGCATTTTGCATCATCGCAACCATGCTTTCGTTCATGTAGATGATGTTAAAGTCTGGGTCTGCCAGCATCACGTTGGCTTTGGCACCGTCAAGCGCGGTTTTAATCCGGCCATTATCTGCAGCCAGCAGCTTATCAGCATTTTCCTGGCGCAGTTTCTCGGTGATGTCAGCCCACTCAACACTGGTACCAAGGCGGGTGCCTTCTTCGTCGTTGATCGGGTTAGCGATCAAGGTGAAGGTTCTGCCACCGATAACAATGCTGCTCTCGAACGTACCCGTTAGGTCACCGACCATTTTACGCTGGTAAGACGGGTCTTTATGGAAGGTATCAATATTGGTGCCCATCAATTTAGCCGCTCTGAAGTTCGGCAGGTCTTTCTTGATGTCGCTTTCTGCATTCTGCATCATCTCAACCATGCTTGCGTTCATGTAGATGATGTTAAAGTCAGGGTCTGCCAGCATCACGTTGGCTTTGGCACCGTCAAGCGCGGTTTTAATCCGGCCATTGTCTGCAGCCAGCATCTTCTCCGCATTTTCCTGTTGCAGTTTCTCGGTGATATCAGCCCACTCTACGCTGGTACCCAGCCGTGTGCCTTCTTCGTCGTTGATCGGGTTGGCGATCAGGGTGAAGGTGCGGCCACCGATAACAATGCTGCTTTCAAACGTGCCCGTTAGGTCACCGACCATTTTACGTTGGTAAGATGGGTCTTTATGGAAGCCATCAATGTTGGTGCCCATCAATTCAGACGCCTTGAACTTCGGCAAGTCTTTTATGATGTCAGATTCTGCATTTTCCATCATCGCAACCATGCTTGCGTTCATGTAGATGATGTTAAAGTCAGGGTCTGCCAGCATCACGTTGGCTTTGGCACCGTCAAGCGCGGTTTTAATCCGGCCGTTATCGGCCGCTGTTGCGGCCAATACTTCGGCTGCTGCCAAATCTGCAGTTCTGTCAGCCCACTCTACGCTGGTRCCCAGGCGGKTMCCGTCTTCGTCATTAATCGGGTTAGCGATCAAATCAAACGTCCGCGCGCCCATGGTGATCCGGCCTTCAAACACACTGGTTAGGTCACCCACCATTTTCCGCTGGTGCGCAGGCACTTTGTGGAATTGGTCGATGTTGGTGCCCATCAAGGTCGCTGCATTGAAGTTTGGCAGGTCTTTGCGGATTTCTTCTTCCGCAACATCCATCATCGCCTGCATACTGTCGTTCATATAGATGATGTTAAAGTCAGGGTCTGCCAGCATCACGTTGGTTTTCGCACCGTCGAGCGCGGTTTTAATGCGGCCATTTACGCGGGCAGCTTCCGCCAGCACTTCGGCTGCAGCCAAGTCTTCGGTTCTGTCAGCCCACTCTACGCTGGTACCCAGGCGGTTACCGTCTTCGTCATTAATCGGGTTGGCGATCAAATCAAAAGTACGGGCACCCATCATGATCCGGCCTTCAAACAGACCTGTTAGGTCACCCACCATTTTCCGCTGGTGCGCAGGCACTTTATGGAACTGGTCAATATTGGTGCCCATCAGGGTCGCTGAACTGAAGTTCGGCAGGTCTTTAACGATCTCGCTTTCAGCGTTATCCATCATCGCCTGCATGCTTGTGTTCATATAGATGATGTTAAAGTCGTTGTCGGCCAACATCACGTTGGTCTGTGCACCGTCGAGCGCGGTTTTAATCCGGCCATTTTCCTGTGCGGTTTCTGCCAGCACTTTGKCTGCGGCCAAATCTTCGGTTCTGTCAGCCCACTCTACGCTGGTACCCAGGCGGTTGCCGTCATCGTCATTGATCGGGTTGGCGATCAAATCAAAGGTACGCGCACCCATGGTGATCCGGCCTTTAAACACACCGGTCAAGTCGCCCACCATTTTCCGCTGGTGCGCAGGCACTTTGTGGAACTGATCAATGTTGGTGCCCATCAGGGTGGCAGCATTGAAGTTCGGCAGGTCCTTGACGATTTCGCTTTCGGCGTTATCCATCATCGCCTGCATAGTTTCGTTCATATAGATGATGTTAAAATCAACATCCGCCATCATCACATTGGTCTGTGCGCCGTCGAGCGCGGTTTTAATCCGGGCATTTTCGCGGGCAGTGTCCGCTAGCACAGCGGTTGCAGCTAACTTATCGGTAATATCTTCCCATTCAACACTGGTGCCGAGCCGTTTCCCGTCTGCGTCATTAATTGGGTTGGCGATTAAGGAGAAGGTGCGTACACCAATTTCAATTCTACTATCGAATGGCCCGGTTAGTTCCGCCACCGCTTTCCGCTGGTAGGACGGGTCTTTATGGAACTGATCGATATTAGTGCCCATCAGTTTACTGGCATTGAAGTTTGGCAATGCTTTTTTGATGTCGCTTTCGGCGTTCACCATCATCGCAACCATAGTATGGTTCATATAAATGATGTTRAAATCATTATCAGCCATCATCACATTGGTCTGTGCACCGTCCAGCGCGGTTTTCACCCGGCTGTTTTCCTCTGCATAGATTGCTGTCTTGGCTTCCTCTGCCAAGCGTTCTGTACGGTCTTCCCACTCAACACTTGTGCCCAGCCGTACGCCGTCATCGAAAATCGGTGTAGCAATAAGCCCAAAGGTACGGCCACCCACCACAATTTGCGTGTTGATGGTTTCTTTGAGGTTTTCAATCACGCCTTGCTGGTAGGATGGGTCTTTATGGAATGTATCCATATTGGTGCCCATCAATGTCGCAGCGTTGAAGCGCGGCAGGTCTTTCCTGATATCGCTTTCGGCGTTTGCCATCATCGCAACCATGGTTGTGTTCATATAGATGATGGTGCCCTCTGGGTCCGCCAGCATAACGTTTGTCTGTGCACCGTCGAGCGCGTTCCGCACGCGGGCATTATCAGAAGCAACMACAGCWGCYTCTTTGRCTTCRTTCAGCCTGGCGGTTCTGTCTTCCCATTCGATCACCGTGCCTTGGCGCGAACCGTCCTCGCGGAAAGTCGGTGTTGCAATAAGCCCAAACGTACGCGGACCAACATCGATTTGACCTTGGTGCGTCGCGCGCAAGCCGTCGATCATCGCGCGCTGGTGCGCCGGGTCTTTATGGAACACATCGGCATTGGTGCCGATCAGGGTATCCACATTGAAATTGGGCAGCACCGTTCGAATATCGCCTTCAGCATTCTTGAACATCACCCGCATACTGTCATTCATATAGGTAATATTCATTTCTGCGTCGGCGAGCATGATGTTGGTATTGGCTTTCTGCAAAGCCTCACTTTTCACACCGGCATCGCTGGCACCTGCGGCGTCATTTGCGCCGTTTGCCACAAAATACGCGGCACCGCCGAAGACAATACCTGTGCCCACCCATGTGCCCATTGCGCCGAGCGCAGGACCAAAGAACGCGTGAATTACAACAGTGGCCGCAAAGGCCACTGCAAAGGTTATCCAGGTTTTGCCGCTAGCTGTTTCCCAAACGTGAGTTGTTTGGCTGCCACCAACATTTGATACACTAATATCCGCCATGATTGCCTCCTAAAGGCTTCGTCTAATAAATTGAAAACAAAGGGTTATCGCCGGTTCACTCGGCAGCGTTACTCACTTGGTGTACTAGATCGTCAATATCGAACAGCTTCTCAATTTCCAGCTTGGCCACCATGCGGTCGCCCACAGGTATCAGGCCGGATAGGAAGCGTTGGTCACCGCGTGTCTCAATTTCAGGCACGGGCATAATTTCATCTGAATTCATTGTCAGGATATCTGATACGGCATCAACCAGCAGGCCCATGATCCGGTCGCCTACGGCCACTATGATCATCACATGCAGCTCGGTTGCTTCGGTAAGGCCGTCGCCGAACCTGCATCTGAGATCAAAGATCGGCACGATCACACCGCGCAGATTAAGAACACCGCGCACATGCTCAGGCGTGTTCGGGAGCGTGGTCACATTGACCCAGCCCTGAATTTCCCGCACCACCATAATATCGATGCAATATTCGCTGTCATCAACCCGGAACGAGACAAATTGCACCATTTGTCCGGCTTCAGTTTCCTGCTCAGCCTGAGCGGTTTGCACCTTGCCCAGCATTTTCGGATCGAATGCAGCAGGAACACCCGGATCGTTGGCGACTTCGTCGGCCATAACCGTACCTTCCAATCAAACGAACGGCTTGTTGCAGCCATCCTTGTTATTAATTTTCCTGAGCACTAGTTACAGCACCGCTTTTCGCGGCATATTTTTATAATTGAGCGCCCTAGAATGCGCCTTGGAAGGTTTATTTTTTCTAAACCTTTTCCCACTTTTTTCGTTTTATTACGCTTTACTTTTAGCTGGTTCGCGAGGCCTGAATTCACAGGTTGTTTCTCACATCTATACGTTACCAATTCCTACTGTGACGGTGTATTCAAGTGCTTCAAAAACCGGCTCACAAATAGGGTTTATTGTCATTCGGCAGCCAACCGGTGGTTGCCGTAGCCCTCATTGAATTCAAAATTTGAGCCGGTCTCCCGCATTTTGGCCAACTGGTCAATGTCCATAATCAAGCAGACATTTCCGTTACCCAAAATTGTGGCTGATGCAATGCCGGCAACTTGTTTATAATTTGTTTCCAAAGACTTGATGACAACTTGCTGCTGGCCGTGTAGTTCGTCCACCAGCAGGCCAACGACATTACCGCCTTCGGTTTCGACCAAAATTACCAGTGCATTAGTGGGATCAGATATGGCCCCTGGCAACGTGAAGATCTTACCCACAGGTACGATCCTGATATATTCACCGCGGATGAACACCACAATGCCGCCGCCAACAAGTTCATCGACCTGTTTAGGTGTCGGGCGAACGGTCTCCAAAATGCTGTTGATGGGGATTACATAGCGCTGGCCACCGATGCCAACAATCATGCCGTCAAGGACAGCAAGCGTAAGCGGCAGGGTCATTAGGAACCGCGTGCCCTTGCCCGGTGTGGAATGCACCGATACCCGCCCGCCAAGCGACTGGATATTCCTGCGCACCACATCCATGCCCACACCGCGACCGGATAAATCCGTTATTTCGTCCGCCGTTGAAAAACCGGGTGCGAAAATGAGATTATCAATCTGCTGATCCGATAGCTCTGCATCTTTTTCAATTACGCCTTTTTCCTGCGCAAGTTTATAAACTTTATCCCGGTTAATACCGCGCCCGTCATCTATGACTTCGATAACAATCCTGCCGCCCCGGTGTTCCGCAGATAGTGTGATGCTGCCTTCTTCAGATTTACCGGCGGCTATCCGCTCCGCGGGTGTTTCCAAACCGTGGTCCAGCGAATTGCGGATCATGTGTGTAAGCGGATCCGCCAGTTCCTCAATAACCGTTTTATCGACCTCGGTATTTTCACCAATGGTGATGAGCTTGATCTTTTTCTCTAGCTTCTTCGATACATCGCGCACGATCCTGGGCATGCGCGAGAAAACGGATTTTACAGGCTGCATACGGATAGCCATCACATTTTCCTGTAAATCTCGGATATGCGTAGACATTTCGCCCATACCCGTGGAAATCCGGTCTGTGCTGGCCAAGCCGCTGTTTTCGATTTCCTGAAGCAGCATCGCCTGTGTGATCACCAGTTCGCCGACCATGTTCACCAAGGTATCTACCCTGTCGACATCGACGCGGATTGAAGCGGCCTTAGCCATCGGTGCGCCGGGCCCTTTGGGTGCGGCTGCAGTTCCTGTGGGAGCGGGAGGTTCCGCCTCGCCCTGGCCGCCGCCTGCAGTTGCTGCTGCAGGCGTGCGCTCCCCAGAAGAAGCGGCAGCGTTTGCGCCACTTTCTTCCGGGGAAGCTGGGGGGGAAATAGAGGATGCAACTGGAGAAGACCCAGCTGCAGCTGAAGGTGCAGCATTAGCAGGGGTTTCTGCCGGGCCTTCAGCTGCGCTCGCAGGTGAACTGGCGTCCGCGGGGACATCCAGCTCAGGCGGATCGTCTGCGAAAAGGCCAAAGCCTTCGTCGTCGTCACCGTCGTCGGCAAGGCTGACATCTACGGCCGTTACATGGCCGCTGTCATCAACCGTAATGATCGTCAAATCACAATCATCAACGACGAATTCAAACACCTCGTCAACATCGTCACGAGAAAAAGTGGTCCACAATTCGAACACCCAGCTGAAGTACGCATCTTCAGGTTCCATGACCGACAGATCCGGCAAGCGGCTCATATCAATTTTGGTGTTAACTTCACCGAGCTCTTTCAGTTCGCGGATGATCAACAGCGGTTCATTGGCGTGGCGGTACATGGCCTCGTGCGGTGTGAACTCTATCCGGTAATGATGAACTTCATCTTCGCCGTCATCAAAGGAACCGCCAGCCGTGCTTTCGCCCACAGTGGGCGCCTGTTCAATGGTGGTTTCACCAAGGAAACTTTGAATTGCCAACAGTGCATCTTCACCGAAACTGTCATCTGGCACTTCGGAATTTTGGGCGAAATCAATTAGGTCAGACAGGATATCAAAAGACCGAAACAGCGTTTCGATCAGTTTTTCAGAAATATCCAGCCGGCTTTCGCGCATTTCATCCAGCAAATATTCGAATTTGTGGGAGAAGGCGACCAAGCGGTTGAAAGAGAACGCACCAGCCCCTGCTTTTATCGAATGCACTGCCCGAAAAATAGCGTGCAATGTTTCGTTTTCGTACTCGCCCGATTCCAGATCGGCCAAATGGGTTTCCATGTCTGCCAGCAATTCAGAGCACTCTTCAAAGAAAGTGGTCTTAAACTGCGCAAATGGATCGTCATGATCGGCTGGTAACATAATCTACCCAACTGGTTTCTGGTTGAAAACTCCGAACGGGTACTGAACTGAAACAGGTTGTTTTTTGGTCGCGAGGTATTTTTGAGGCCGAGAACTCGATACAAAAGACTAGATACTGGACAAAGAACTAGATAGTGGACAAAAACTGGGTACTGGTATTCCGCAGTGGTCGATTAGTGACTGAGACGTATCACTGTAAAACTAGTGACTGAGACGTATCACTGTAAAACGCTTCTTCGAGCTGTTCTGGCCTGACAGTCCTGGACTGTCATTCCCGCGCGCTAAGTTTTATTGTTACTCTCACCGCAGTGTCGACTGGTTCGGCAAAGGCGTAGCGCGCGCACTCATATTTCTTTGACGGGGAATTTTTAGGGTCAGATATTTCGGGCCAAAAAGTAGGATTCATGTTTTCACCCTACTGAAAAAGGGAAATCACAGAAAAACGTGTTTATGGCCTATTTGTCCTGACGCCGATCCTCTTCCCTGCCGCTTTAACTATTTTCACGATGGCGGACTGTTTTCTGGCCCGCTAGGTTTCAATTTGTCTCTAGCTGTCTCATTTTGTCTCATTCTGTTACACGGTGTGACAGCCGTTTTTAGTCGTACCGAGGTCATGCAATCTAGCCTGCCTACGGCCGTAAACTTGTCTCGTTCTGTCTGACCTTATCACCGGTTATGACAGTCGTTTTTACTCGTTGACCGCTCATGCAACCTGGCATGCCTATGGCCTAAACATGTCTCATTCTGTTTGACCTTATCACCGAGCATGACAGTCGTTTTTTGTCCGCTGACAAATCACGCAGTCTGGCCTGCCTATGGCCGTAAACTTGTCTCATTCTGTCTCACTCTGTCACACGGTGTGACAGCTGTTGATAGTCGCTGGCAGGTCATGCAATCTGGCCTGCCTATGGCCGTAAACTCTGGCATGTGCTGCAAGGGTAATGTTAGCCGTAAACCCTCGTTTTTAACCGCAAACCTTGCCTACGACTTTCAGTAATTTCTCCGGCACGAAGGGTTTTACTATCCAGCCGGTAGCCCCGGCCTCCCGGCCACGTTGCTTTAAACTGGCATCCGATTCGGTTGTTAAAATCAGGATTGGCGTTGCTCTATATTTTGGGTTGGCCCGTAATTTCTGCACCAGTTCAATGCCGTTCATATTCGGCATATTTACGTCGGTGATGATTAGATCAATATCTTCTCCGTTCAGTGCGCCTAAAGCGTTTACGCCGTCGTCAGCGACCAAAACCTCATAGCCAGCGCCCTTTAGGGTGAAAGAGACCATGTCCCGCATTGTCTTAGAATCGTCCACCGCGAGAATTCTTTTAGCCATTAGGAAACACTCCATTTTTCTATTTCGGCTACGAGGCCTAAGGACTTAAATGCATCGCTTAAAGTATCACTGGGTTCGTAAATACGCAGCTTACGACCAGACTCGTAAAAAGCACTTTCCGCGGCCACTAAGATTTCGACACACGGGGTGGAAACACGCTCCACCTCTCGCCCATCAAGGGTGAGGTCACCTTCATGGTGCACCAGGTCCAAAAGCTTACATTTCAAGCCTTCAGCCGCCAGCAGATCCAGTTCCTGCGGTAATAAATATTCGAGTTTTTCAGCCGCGAGCTTTTCCGCCATGGCCTGTCTTTCTCAATCCGCCCAAACCGGGCAATAATTCAAACCCCATCTGCCAAAAGCCTATGCCCAAATCGTTAATTGAGTTTTAACGACGCTCAAAGAAAGCGCTAATTTTACCTAAATAGTGCAAATGAATCCCCTAACACAAGCGTACATAGTAAAACACGCCCCCAAGGCTACTGGGCACCAGGTCCTACCGAGAATCGCAAGGGCCAAGGATCTGTCTTACAAGGACCAAAGACCTGTCTAAAAAGGGGTTTCATCATGCAGGCCAATCACTTGGTTACAGATCCGAGATTATCTTTTTCGCCGCATTATGCCCTGGCGCGCCTGTAACTCCGCCGCCGGGATGTGCGCCAGACCCGCATAAATATAGGTTCTTCAAGGGCATTTTATAGTCCGCATATCCTAGAACGGGCCGCGCACTAAATAACTGGTTCATTGTCAGTTGCCCGTGAAAAATATCACCGTCGATTAAGCCAAATTTTCGCTCAAGATCCAGCGGTGAATGAATTTGCCGGGCGATTATACTGGCTTCAAAGTTGGGCGCGTACTCTGTTATTGTTTGTATAATCAAATCAGCAGCGGCCTCTCGGTGGTCATCCCAGGTCGCCCCGTTTTTCAGGTGAGGCGAAAACTGCTGGCAGAAAAGGCTCGCAACGTGATGACCCTCGGGGCACAGCGTATCGTCCAAAGTCGAAGGGATTAGCATTTCGATAACGGGTCGCCGCGACCAACCGTATTTTCGGGCGTCTGAATATGCCTCATCTAGATAGTCAACACTTGGCCCAATAACGATGCCTGACGAATGGTGCAGTGCTTCAACTTTCGACGGCAAACAGGTAAAATTCGGAAGTTCCCTGAGGGCAACATTCATACGAAAAGTGCCAGACCCACTTTGCAAGTTCTTCACCCTCGTTGCGAAATCCGCAGGAACCAAGGCAGAATCAACCATTTCGGCGAATAGTAATTTTGGCGCAACATTCGCCGAAACAGCTCGCGCCGAAACAGTGCTGCCGTCTTTCAACAAAACACCAACCGCCTTGGCTTTGCTACCACTTCCGGCGGTGAGAACCCGCGCAACAGCACTCCCTGTCCTGATTTCAACGCCTGCCTCCACTGCGGCTGAGGCCATAGCTTGAGTGATCGCCCCCATCCCACCAATAGCATGCCCCCAAACGCCTTTTTTTCCGTTCACCTCGCCAAAGGCATGATGAAGCAAAACGTAAGCCGTCCCTGGTGCATAAGGACTGGTATAAGCGCCGACAATACCGTCAAAGGCAAAAGCCGCTTTAATGACATCCGATTCGAAATATCGATCGAGAAAATCAGCCACAGAGAGCGCGGCCATATCAAGCATTAGCCGCTGCACTTCAAGCGGTTGCTTTATAACGCCTAATCCCAGAACTGCGGCTTTCAGGAGATCCGCAATGCCACCGCCCGCATTGGGTGGACACTTCAACAAATGAGCTCGCAACTGGTCTGCAACGGCCTCGAGGTCGGATTCGAAGCGGTCCAAATTCTCGGAATCGGCTTTAGAAAACTTAGCGAATTCAGCGCGTTTCTGTTCGTTTCCAACAGGAAACGACAAATACCCAGTACCTCCAAGTGGAAAAAAATTGGACATTTTTCGCTCAACAATTTTTAACCCATGCCTATACAACCCCATGTCCGAAATTACCTGCGGGTTAAGCAAACTAACAGTATAAGAGGCTGACGAATTTCTGTAGCCTGGGTGAAACTCCTCCGTAACGGCTGCCCCGCCTACAATATCTCTCGCCTCGAGGACCACAGTTTTCAACCCGGCACGCGCAAGATAAAAGGCGCACACCAGCCCATTGTGGCCACCACCAATTATTGCAACGTCATACATTGAGAACCCCATTTTTACAGACTTCACAAGCCCAGAACTTTTMGGTACATATACAGAAAGCACGGCCCCTTAAACAGTAGAGACCATAGCGATGAAAACAGTTTTTGTGATGATTAAATGTGAACTTGGCGAAACCTATGAAGTTGCGGCTGTTATAGCGGACGACATTCTTGAGCTGCGGAGCATGCATTCAACATCGGGCAAATATGACCTACTGGCCCAGTTTCAGTTAAGCGACAATCAGGAAATTGGCCGCTTCATCGCCGACTCGGTACAGCGTGTTAAAGGCGTTAAAGATACATATACGATCATTGGCCTCAACGCCTTCACCGAAGACGGCCCGAAAAGCGGTCGCGACGGAATTTAGGGNTACGTYAGWCTTAGGGTACGTTAGACTTAGGGTACGTTAGACTTAGGGTACGTTAGACTTAGGGTACGTTAGACTTAGGGTACGTTAGACTTAGGGTACGTTAGACTCAGACTTACTGAACAAAAAAAAGGGACCTCAAAGCCCCTTTTTTTATCCTGCATTCTGGACTGTGGCTAAATCAGACTTCATCCATGATCTGACGGCGCGCCTCAACCATAAATTCAGCAAGCTTGCCCTCAATTCGGTGCTCGGAAAGATCAACGCCCTTGGCTTCGAGRTCTGCGTTCACTTTACGGAACACATCATCATCGCCCTCTTCTTCCAGGTCGGCTTTGATTACAGATTTTGCATAGTCGGATACGGCCTCTCCTGAAAGCTTCAATAAATCAGTCGCTATCCATTCGCCGAACAGGCGATTGCGGCGGGCACGGGCTTTAAATCCGAGCTCAGCGTCATGCGCAAATTTYTCTTCAAACATTTTTTCGCGRTTATCAAAAGTCGTCATCGTAATTGTTCCTTCAGCCCGATTCTTTTTGGGTCTTACCTAWTTTAGCACAGCTTSAACGCMTATTCAGGCAATTTATGTGCGCATTACGTATGCTTTTGCAAAGGTTATTGCAAATTGTTACAGAAAGATTGTTACSCTAWKGSAGTTCGGCTATGTTCKCGCCGCACCACCTATTGTTCTTTCCAGCGACGATGAAGAGGCAAAYATGTCCCGCCGCAATAAGTTATACGAAGGCAAGGCCAAAGTTCTTTTTGAAGGACCTGAGCCTGGCACAATCATCCAGTATTTTAAAGACGACGCCACTGCGTTTAACGCAGAAAAGAAGGGCACACTGTCCGGTAAAGGCGTTATCAACAACATTATTTCTGAGCACATTTTTAAAGCGCTCGGGAATCTCGGAATACCAAACCAYTTTATCAAACGGCTTTCYATGCGTGAGCARTTGATCAAAGCGGTTGAAATCATCCCTGTWGAAGTCATTGTCCGYAAYATTGCRGCTGGCAGCCTTTCAAARCGCTTVGGYATTGAAGARGGYACRAAGCTTCCMAACACGCTKGTSGARTTYTGCTACAAATCAGAYGARCTTGGCGACCCGGTCATYKCTGAWGAGCATATMTTGACYTTCGGYTGGGCYGAYGAGCAMGAAATTGATGAGCTTACGCAYTATGCGTTGCGYATYAAYGAYTTCTTGTCTGGYATGTTCCACGCAATCGGCATCAMMCTTGTMGATTTCAARCTTGAATTTGGYCGCTACTAYGAMGGYGATGAATGYATYACCATTCTTGCTGACGAAATAAGYCCMGACGGCTGCCGMCTYTGGGATACTVAAACTGGTAAAAARCTAGAYAAAGACCGTTTCCGCCGCGATTTAGGCGGAGAAATGGAAGCATATCAAGAAGTTGCGCGCCGTTTGGGCATTCTACCAACTGCTGACGTAACCAAAATCGCAGATCACCAGAAAACCGATACTCAGAAACCAAATACTCCATAAAATAGAAGGTTAGCCCACCATGAAAGCCCGCATTCATGTAACCCTAAAGACCGGTGTCCTTGATCCTCAAGGCAAAGCGATTGAACAYGCCCTTGGCAACATGGGATTTGGCGGCGTAGACGCWGCSCGCCAAGGTAAATATATCGAGCTCGAYMTYGCYGARRCYGAYCSBGMRAARGCMCRCAKWGCCGTTGASGAAATGTGNYGMANRWSTSMTCGCMAACACGGTGATYGAAAACTACAGCATAGAGCTRGAGTAGCKRCCRTGAAATCAGCAGTCATTGTATTCCCGGGATCAAACTGTGACCGGGATATGGCTGTTGCCTTGGAAAARATTACAGGCAACAAGCCCCTCATGGTCTGGCATCAGGAAACTGATTTCGGTGCTGTAGACTTTATCGCCCTGCCCGGCGGCTTCTCATACGGCGATTATCTGCGCTGTGGTGCGATGTCAGCCCGCAGTAATGTGATGACAGAAGTGACTAAACGCGCTGAAGCGGGCGTTCCTACTTTAGGCATTTGCAACGGCTTTCAGGTATTAACTGAAACCGGCATTCTTCCCGGCGCCCTAATGCGCAACGCTGGCATGCATTTTGTTTGCAAAGACATCWCGCTWAAAGTTGAAAATACMGACACTGTATTCACGAACGCGTACGAGCAAGGCCAATCCATTACAGTTCCTGTCGCGCACCATGACGGCAATTTCTTTGCTGATGATGAGACGCTAGACCGCATGGAAGGTGAAGGCCAGGTAGCKTTCCGCTACGAGACAGAYATCAAYGGCTCKCAGCGYGCGATCGCWGGCGTGTTGAACAAAAAGGGCAATGTGCTCGGCATGATGCCYCACCCGGAGCGCATGATCGAACCMGCCCTTGGCGGYACTGATGGCCGCACCATGTTCACGTCCGTTCTCAACAGCCTCGGTTAGGAAGTCTCGCTATGCAAGATGTTAAAATCACGCCCGAAGTTGTCAAAGAACATGGGCTTACAGTAGAAGAATATGACCGSATTGTYGGCGCTTTGGGCCGTGAGCCCAACATTACCGAACTTGGTATCTACAGTGTTATGTGGTCGGAGCATTGCTCCTACAARTCMTCCCGCTTYTAYCTRAARAARCTKCCRACWGARGCCCCTTGGGTTATTGAAGGCCCCGGCGAAAATGCCGGCGTTATTGATATTGGGGACGGTCAGGCTGCWATTTTCAAAATGGAAAGCCATAACCACCCTAGCTATATTGAGCCATACCAAGGCGCGGCTACCGGTGTTGGCGGTATTTTACGTGATGTATTCACAATGGGTGCACGGCCTATTGCCAATATGAATGCTTTGCGCTTTGGCGAGCCAGACCATCCAAAAACCAAGCATTTGGTATCAGGTGTTGTTAACGGGATCGGTGGCTACGGGAACTGCGTAGGCGTTCCTACTGTAGGCGGCGAAACCAACTTCGACCCATCCTATAATGGCAACATCCTGGTGAATGCCATGACAGTTGGCCTAGCTGACGCGGACAAAATCTTTCTGTGCGCTGCTGCAGGCATCGGCAACCCCGTTGTGTATGTAGGGTCAAAAACTGGCCGTGACGGCATCCACGGGGCGACTATGGCCTCTACAGAGTTCACTGAAGACACGGAAGCCAAGCGCCCAACCGTGCAGGTTGGTGACCCTTTCACGGAGAAATTGCTCATTGAAGCCTGCCTCGAGTTGATGGCAACGGACGCGATCATTGCTATCCAGGACATGGGGGCCGCTGGCCTTACTTCGTCATCAGTAGAAATGGCGTCCAAAGGCGGCGTTGGCTTCGAGCTTAATCTCGACATGGTACCGCAACGCGAAGAGAACATGACGCCGTATGAAATGTGCCTTTCTGAAAGCCAGGAACGCATGTTGATGGTGCTCAAGCCCGGCCGTGAAGAAATGGCCAAAGCTATCTTTGAGAAATGGGAACTGGATTTCGCCATCATTGGGGTGATCACTGACACTGGGAACCTGACGCTGACATTCGGCGGTGAAGTTGTTGGCGACATGCCGATCAACAGCCTCGTTGATGATGCGCCAGARTATCAGCGCCCGTTCGAGTATACAGCCAAGCGCAACGCAGTATCTGTCYCTGCCCCTAAAGACCTCAACAAGACAGTGATGGAAATGATTGGTGGCCCACACCTTTGCTCCCGCCGCTGGATTTGGGAACAGTACGACCACATGGTGATGGGTGATACCATACAGCGCCCGGGCGGCGATGCGGCTGTAGTCCGCATCCACGGCACCGACAAAGCGCTTGCAATCTCAACTGATGTGACGCCCCGTTACTGTTTTGCTGACCCTGAACARGGCGGYAGGCAAGCCGTTGCGGAAACATGGCGTAACATTTCAGCTGTTGGCGGAACRCCGCTYGCRATCACCAACTGCCTTAACTTCGGCAACCCCGAACGGCCTGACATCATGGGCCAGTTCGTAGGATGTTTGGAAGGCATGGCAGACGCTTGCCGTGCGCTCGATTACCCGATCGTTTCAGGCRATGTATCGCTCTATAACGAAACCAACGGATCAGGCATTATGCCAACACCCGCGATTGGCGGCGTCGGCATCATGGCGGACAGCAGTAAAATGGCSACKGTYGCCTTYAARGAAGNAGGCNCAAACCATTCTGCTCGTCGGCGAAACCAAAGACGAGCTAGGTGTCAGCCTTTACCAGCAGCACGTTGCAGGCGAAAACTCAGGTCAGCCACCCTTCGTTGATTTGGATATAGAGCGCAGGAACGGAGATTTCATCCGTAACCTGATTGAAACAAGCCAAGTTGATACCTGCCACGATTTATCGGATGGCGGCCTGATTGCAGGGCTTTCTGATATGGCGATTTCTGGCAACATTGGTGCCTCAATCACCGTCGAAGATAATCTGCCGCTGCATGTTAGCCTCTTCAGTGAAACGCAGGCGCGCTATTTGATTGCCGTTCCAGCAAGCACTGTTGACGCGATCATGCAAGATGCAGATCAGTCAGATGTACCGATTGCAGCGATAGGCACCACAGGCGGAACAACGGTTTCTGTCAACGGTGATGCTGTGAGTTTAGTGCTGTCAGAATTAGCTAGTGCTCATGCTGACTGGATGCCGAATTTCATGGCGAATGCCACTTAAAGAATAGGCGGTATTTGTACTAGCAGTACTTATACCGCCATTTTTTTGCCTGTAGAATTGATAACTCAGAACGCGCCGATTGACTAGAAGGTGGGAAGTTAGTTTTTGGGCTTGTCGCGAAGTGCAAGCAATTGCTCAGTAGCTTTAGAAACGGTGACCTCGCTGTTTCTGAGGGAAACTTCGATTTCAGATAGTGCACTTGAGACGGCTTCACTTCTGAAAAAATCATCCAGCAAACGGTCACGTATTTGAGCATGTAGCCATGTCATGCGCTGATCTACCCTGCGTTCGTCTCGCTCACCCGATGCAGCCATTAGCTTTTTGTGTTTCTCAATATGGGCCCAAAGTTCCGCCACGCCTTCACCAGTTAGGCCTGCACAGGCAACAACCGGCGGATGCCATGTTGGGCTCGCATCCGTGAGTATATGCAGCGCGGATTTATACTCCCGCATCGCCTGCTTCAGTTTTTTCTCAAAAATATCAGCTTTATTCACGGCGACCATATCGGCGAGCTCTAGGATACCTTTTTTGATCCCTTGCAGTTCGTCCCCTGCACCTGGCAACATTAAYACCAGAAAGAAATCGACCATATCGGCAACCATAGTTTCCGATTGGCCAGTGCCTACAGTTTCCACCAAAACTGTGTCAAAGCCAGCGGCTTCAAGGATAACAATGGTTTCCCGCGTCGCACGCGCCACGCCGCCAAGTACACCAGAGCTAGGAGATGGGCGAATGAAGGCGTTGACATCAATGGATAATTTATCCATCCGGGTCTTATCGCCCAGAATAGATCCGCCCGTCCGGTTACTGGATGGATCGACGGCGAGTACGGCAACCTTATGCCCCTTGCCGGTCAGCCAGCAGCCAAGATTCTCGATGAATGTAGATTTACCAACACCCGGCACGCCAGAGATACCAACGCGCTGCGCCTTTCCTGCGTGCGGCAGCAAAGNKGTGCRRSAMWTCMWSNCNGCTWYGRSYYGSKRMGMWGTNRYYACNSGSTKTMMWSSMGGGNTGANTWGCSCGGCCMANKYGKTGNGMGRKMWKARRMCASYWYGYCTYSMRCWRWRYCYRTRACAYTGAWGKCCTTTAAGGAATTTGCCACAATGTCTCACTCTGTCTCAAGGCTGTAACCGAGGTTCGCGGCGAGCTTACCCAGCATTTCTTCTGCCGCTTCCGTAAGCACTGTACCGGGCGGGAATATCGATTCTGCCCCTGCTTTGTAGAGTGCGTCATAATCTTGCGGGGGGATAACGCCGCCTGCGACAACCATAATGTCGCCACGACCTAGCTTAACCAGCGCTTCTTTCAAAGCGGGCACAAGTGTCAAATGGCCTGCAGCCAACGAGGAGGCGCCGATTACATGTACATCATTTTCAACACCCTGACGCGCGACTTCTTCAGGGGTTTGGAACAACGGACCAATATCAACATCAAATCCCAGATCAGCATAACCAGATGCGACGACTTTCTGCCCTCGGTCGTGACCGTCCTGCCCCATTTTTGCAACCAATATGCGCGGGCGGCGACCGTCCTCCTCTGCAAACGCCTCAACAAGTTTATGAATGCGCTTAACTGCTGGATTATTCTTGCCAATTTCGCTTCTATACACGCCAGATACTGCCCTGATTTCCGCCTTGTGACGGCCGTAAACTACTTCCAGTGCGTCCGTAATTTCGCCCACTGTTGCCATTGCCCGCGCCGCATCAATTGCAAGCGCCATCAGATTACCCTCGCCCGAGCGGGCTGCGTCGGTCAAGTTTTTCAGGCATCCGTCTACTGCCGATTGGTCGCGCTCGGCTTTCAGGCGCTTCGGTTTTTCGATCTGTG
>JAESRJ010000154.1 GCA_016764715.1 Kordiimonadaceae bacterium
ACCGTTGAAAAGAAAACAGTAGTCTCACCCTTAATTCAACGGTCCGCATCCACAACTTTACTGTTATCCTTAGCCATCGAGCACCCCTTTGAGACAACTCAGGTGCTGGATAATTACTCACAACCGCTTCCAGCTGTGCCAGACAGTTCTATAAGCGCAGCAAAACAGGACTGCAGACCYGTGRCTAATTGTAAGTATCACCRGCGGTTACCCAGTCATGAAATCTCCTCATTAAAAAGTTTGTAAAGCAGAAGCCATAGCTGAAAATTACTTCAGTAAAATAAGCGGGTTCAGGGGTGTAATTACCTAGCATGACAAAACCCGTAAGGTCACACCGCGATATGAAACCTTGCCGCATCAGTTAAAACGACGCGGTAAATCTAAACTAACCTCAGAATCACGTTAAAACCTTTCAGGAAGATGTTNGTTTATTCAGGTTTACTCTTGGGGCATGCCAAATGGTACGGCTAAATCAATCACAGGTACAACAGTAACAGCCATTGGATGTTTTTTAACCTGTGAGTGAATTTCGCTGTCAGAGATCCGGCGGAAACGGTGGTTTTATGTGGCTTTTTTTTGACGCCCCTGATAGATTTATTTCAACTTAAAGGGTCTTTTTTCTGTGTTTAATTTGCAGACATCCTTACCAGTCAAAATCCTTAGTGTCGCGTGTATTGCAGCACTGCTGGGTTCCAAGCCTGTTTTGGCTGACCATAACACTGGTGCCCCTTCCGGGCTTTACACCACGTTTGACGGAAATTTAGCAGATATTATCTCCAGTCTGTATGGCGGCGATGGTATCATGGTCCAAACAGGTGGTTCTTTTGATCATTCCGCTGATTTTGTAGCTGACAGTTTGGTAGAGTTCAGCCGCCTCTCCAGGAGTGTAAGAAACCTTTCATTTCCGTCAATAAACGCCATGTCGAGCGTCCAGTATAGGTATGATTCTGTTTTAGATGAGTTTGTCCCTAGAACCACATCGTTGAGTTCGTCTATCTTTGCATTCGATGCTGAAACCGTTGGCGCAAAACAATTTTATTTTGGCCTGGCTTACTCGACCCGCAACTTCTCAACGCTTGGTGGGCGCTCGCTCAACGATCTCACTGTTGACCTCAATCACTTTGATGATGAAGATGACGGNCNCCTGWYTYWYSYKGTMWMKGMSGGYYGCMMNGCRCSNGTSATTMCKYTGAACAGGACGTCGTACGCTTGTCCATTGATCTTGGCCTGAAAGAAGAAATACTGCTTCTGTCCGGCATCTATGGACTGACCAGCAATTTTGATGTTGGCGTAATAGTACCGCTGTTGCGTACCAAAATGTCTGTGTCCTCATTCGCCACAATTGTAGAGGATCCATCAGCAGCCAACGTACCTTTTACCATCCACCGCTTTGGCGGAGATGCTGACAATCCCCAGGACGCGCTAAGTGCCCAAAGAACTGGGTTTGGTGACATTGAATTACGGTTCAATTATCGGCCATCTCAGACGGACTGGATGGGTTGGGATATAGGTATCATCACAGATTTTCGGTTGCCCACCGGAAATGAAGCCAATCTGCAGGGGCTGCCAGGGATTGGCATCCAACCTCGGCTGGCGGCATCAAGAACAATATCTATTGCAAACGGAACCCTGCAACCGCATGTCAACCTGGCTTACGGAATCAATATGGGGCCGAGTAGAGAACACCAGTTCAATTATGTCCTCGGCGGCACGTATACATACAGCTGGTCCTCGGGGGAAAACAGCGTTGCTGTCAGTGCCGATTTTTTAGGTAAACACGTAGTACGCAAACGTGACGGTCTTGCGGATGACCAGTATGACATGAGCTTTGGCCTCAAATCTAATATTCTYCRTAGTGTYTACRTTTATTACAATGTGTTATTGCCTATCGATAATTCAGGCTTGAGACCCGCAGCRCAACATATTTGGGGGGTTCAGGTAAAATTTTGATACGGGGTTCACTTTTGCCARGGGCACRCGGCCCGRTCAARTCTATTCATGTGCCAAGTGGCACTGCATATCTGCGGTACATGTCAATATGGCACAAATCCTACATTGTTTTTGCCATCCTGTGGTTATGCCCAAGCACCTTTCTTCATTCGCCTGTTTTCGGCGATGACCAAAATCGTGCAGGCCAGGTTTTTATTGTTGATACTGTTGTGCGGGATGCCACGTTCCAGTTGGGACGTGCGACGCAGGCGCTGTGCCCCTCTTGCGGCACAATACAATACCGAAATATGCACGGGAACATACGTACGGGGGAAATTGTAGCGCAAGAGTTACTGGTATTGGAAAAAAAGGGGAARCTGGCGCTGGTTATTACGCTTGGAAAACCAGCGACTAATGTAATTGCGGCAACGCTCAAACATACCCAGATCTTCTATAGTCTGGTGGGCGTACTTATTCCACAATATGCAGGCAATSGRCGGTTGACAGGGTTTCCGACCGACGCTTCTGTGGAGCTTCAATTACAGGCGTTACGRCGACTTGCACCTTTTGTTCAGTCTGTGGGCATTGTGACCAACGAAAAGCAGGCGGCATTGCTGAAGGCAAAGAATCTCCAGAGTGCCAGCCCATACATAGCAATGCTGACCATCTATACGATTAACAATAAAAACCAGATGCCGAGGGCGCTACGAAAGGCTGTGGCRGATAATGATGCATTGATATTTTTGCGCGACAGGTCAGTTGTCAATAATGATTCCATCAAATTCATTTTGCGCTACACCCTTGAAAACCAAACCCTTGCGTTCGGATATTCACGTGGCCTTGTCGACATGGGGCTTGCCATTGCTCTGGTTCCTGATACCGGGGCCTTTGGCCGCGCCGTAGGCCGGGCCGCAGAAACTTATATGCGCGGCGCTATGCCTGAAGTGTCTGAGCCAACCACAGAATATTATTTTGTCCATAAAAACGACAAAGCCATTGCGCGCATCAATGCTAGCCTTACATCTGAGTTGGCACCAAAGGCGGGGTCTCAATGACTAAACGCACCACAAACAATCCTGATGTAGCCGAGGACAATGTCAATTTGCAGGAAATTAGTCTTGAAAAAMCCAAGGGAGGCCCGCGCCCGAAGCGGCTCCGATCAACACTTGAGCGACGTGCTGTAACCTTTTTGATCTTGCTTATCGCAGTGCTAAGTTTTTCCCTGACTTATATATTCTTTGCCTCTGCGGCGAAAATGCTGGCTGACGAATTGAAAATTCGGGGGGATTCGATCGCCACCAGCATTGCGCAAAGTGCAACGCTAGGCATTTTACTTGAAGACGATGTTATTCTTCAGGATGTAACCGCGCCGTTTTTGAATGAATTCGATATTGAATATATCTGGATATTGGACAGCAAGGGGAAGTTGCTCTTCCCCAATGCATCAACACTGACGTCTACCGCTTTACCGGATGTTACTTTTGCTGGGGTTATAAAAGCACCGCGGGCTGTTTCGGACTTTTCTAACAAGGGTGAGATCATCAAAGGCCAAGCTTCTTTTGATGGCTATCATATAGCGATACCTGTCTGGCGACGCGCCAGCGGGGCACTTCTTGGTGACGAATTAGAGAAAATAGCAGCTCCTGATGTCACGGAAACCAGCGAACGCGAATTCGTTGGTATCGTTCAGGTGGGTTTAGCAAGGGGCCGAACTGACGCGCGACTGCTGTCTATGATGCTTGGTTCGGGTCTGTTGGTRCTGGGTGTCGGCGTTGTCGGCGCGTTTCTGGCKGCAACTTTGTTGCACCGCTGGCTAGAACCGTTGCAGGCAGTAACAAGTATGGCAAAAATTATCCGGGAAGCTGGCTATAGTGACTCAATTTCCAGAATTGCCAAYTTCGTGCGTTCCACCTCAGGCAGTTCTTCCAGGGTTTTGGATCGACGCGATGAGATAGGACAGCTGCATCAGACCTTCACAGAAATGCTAGAGGCGTTGGGCGCCCATGACCAGAAAATGCAGAGYCAGAAACAACAGCTTGAGCGAATGGTTGTTGAGCAAACTGAAGAGTTGATACGGGCCAGGGACGTTGCCGAAGACGCCAATAAGGCAAAATCAACCTTTTTTACATCAATGAGCCACGAGATCAGGACATCGCTGAATTCGGTTATCGGTTTTACACAGATGTTGCAGAAAAAATATGCGGTCACCTCGGACGAAAAACGAAATGAGTATCTGGAGATTATTCGGTCAAATTCCCAGCATCTATTGTCACTTATCAACGATATTGTGGACCTGTCCAMGCTGGAGGCCGGTCAGTATGAACTCACACTGTTTATGTTTTATCTTTCACCTTGCATCCATGATGCAGTTGCGTTTAACCGGACGGCACTGGCCAAAAAGAATATCGAGTGCATGGTACAATGCCCCGATATTGTCGTGACGAACGACGAGCGCATTCTGAAACAGGTTATTATCAATATTATTTCAAACGCGGTTAAATTTACGCCGCAAAACGGTCGCATCGAAGTTGTCGTGCAGCATTTAGGCGCATGTCTTTCAGTAAAAATTACCGACAATGGCCGGGGCATGACGGGTAAAGAAGTCCGTAAGGCCCTAAAACCGTTTGTACAGGTCATAGATCCTGAAAATATCAAAGATACGCAGAGCACGGGACTTGGCCTTCCACTTGTCGATCATTTCGTAGAGAGGATGGGTGGTAAGATGCAGATCAAATCCGAAAAGGACAAGGGCACATCTGTTTGTATCGAATTGCCACTGGTTGTTCACACTCGCCACCAACGAAACATACTCTGAGGCATTGTCACCGACGGGCATGCCTTGGTTCTTTTGAGCTTTCTGTTTACCCAAAATCGCGGGCTGAACAGTGGCGGAGCAGGAATGCCTGGTAAGCGCCCGGTGATCTCCGCCTCCCCAGTTTGAAGGCCTGATTTTTAATTCCCTGCACCAGCCAGGCGTTGTGCCGGCTATTGTTGTTGGGCATGCCGGCAAACGAAAGCCACCGCGGGCTTGGCGGGGCGAGACATCCAAACTGGCTGTTGTTGTTGAAGTCGCGGCTTCAGAGGTATCAGCACCGTAAATAGTGCAGCGGTATGCTGCATGCGTTCTATACCACCCGGCAGGATAATTTCCTTTTCTTCGGCTCTGATACGCGTGATGAGCCGGCTGTTGCAGACCTCATGCTGCTAAAAACTGCAAAGCTCAACGGCATCAACCCACGGTTCGCCGAGAGACTTTGGAATGTTCCGCCTGATACGATTCAGCGTGCTTTCAGAAAGACAAAAGCAATCACTCATAAGCAAACTCTATTGCCGGAGTGAATAATAATTTATAACAAATGGGAATCCCTTGTGTTACTGGGTCCTGGCCCCAGAAACACAAAAGACCTAGCCATTTACAGCTAAGTCTTTGTTTTAAGTGGTAGCCGAGGAGGGACTCGAACCCCCGACACGCGGATTATGATTCCGCTGCTCTAACCAGCTGAGCTACTCGGCCATCCTGAACACACGGTTCTGAAGGTTGCCTCAACGCGTTTGCACAAACTCAATACACTGGTACACAGCCGCTGAAAGCTGCGCCGGTATACGAGGCCCACAGGAAACCGTCAAGTTGGTTTTTGCTGATCGCCTACAAAAACTTTCCGTGCCCGCAARAAACTGTGCCTTTGGCAYCGCGTTCGGCGCAAATAAAGCCCACCTCGTCACATCATCGCTTGACAGTGAAGCCGGTAAGCTTTTGAATTCTAGCGTATTATTAAAGGATGCTTTGGGCTGATTTTTACAGCATCCGTCAAGTGGGAAAATTCGTTCATAGAAACAACYAATAAAGCGCGCTGCCGCATCCATATCTGCCGTGGCGGACGCCTTTGAACTGGGAGGACAGCATGATATCAAGATTACTCAAAACAACAGCCATTGCCGTTACACTGGCAGCTGTTGCAGGAAATGCCGTGTCAGCAGAGACACTGCTTCTGAAAAACCCGACGGTTTCGGGTAAAAAAATCGCTTTCAGCTATGCCGGTGATATTTGGACAGCCGACCGCAAGGGTGGCAATACGCAGCGGCTGACAACCCGCCAAGCGCAGGAAGGCCGGCCGGTCTTCTCACCAGACGGCAAAACAATTGCTTTCTCTGCTGTGTATGACGGCAATCTTGATGTTTATACGATCCCAACAGAAGGCGGGCAACCAAYRCGCCTCACCTTCCACCCCGGCGGCGACACCGCCATYGGCTGGACRCCGGACGGCAAAAATGTGCTGTTTACATCGCGCCGCGAAATGCGCGTGGGCCGAAGTGCGCAGGCGTGGCATATCTCTACTGAAGGTGGCTTACCAACCAAGGTAATGGACGCCGTGGTGATGGACGCCGCCTGGGACAAGAAAGGCGAGCGCCTTGCCTACCAGCCCTATAATGTAGCCCACCGAGGTGCAAGCGGCTGGCGTAACCACAGGGGCGGCTCTATTCCGCCTATATGGATCATCGATCCGGTGAAGGGCGAACTTGAGGAAGTGCCGCACGTACGCGCGTCTGATACTAACCCAATGTGGGCTGGCGGCGATGTCTATTTCATTAGTGATCGTAGCGGCACCAAAAACATCTGGCACTATGACAGTGGYAAAAARTCCGTTGAGCAGATCACCAAGGAAACCACCTGGGACATAGCGTCTGCCAAATCAGATGGCCGCACGATCATTTACGCCACAACGGAAGGCCGCATCAAGGAACTGGATACCCGCCGTGGCCGCACCAAAGAAATTAGCATAACAATCCGCCCTGACCTGCCTGAACAGCGCCCGCAGTGGAAAAACTCAATGCAGAACCTTACGGGCATCGGGTTATCGCCAACAGGTAAGCGCGCGCTTGTAACGGCGCGCGGTGATGTGTTCACCGTTCCCCTGAAAGACGGCACCACCCGCAACCTGAACAAAACCTCAGGCGTTAAAGAAAGCAACGCCACCTGGTCCCCGCAAGGCGGCGAGATTGCWTACCTRTCTGACAAAGAACGCAARGGCCAATTGGTTGTTGCAGACCAAAAAGGCAAGGTGAAACGCACCTACGAGCTTGGCGACGCTGATTATACCATCGCATCTTGGGAAGGCGACGGCAGCAAGATCATTTACGGAGACAATCACCTAAATGTCTATTCACTGGATATGCAAACTGGCGATAGCACTAAAATCTTTACGGACAACCGCCGTAACGGCGTTAACATAAGTATGACACCCGACGGCAAATGGATGGCATACACTAAAGCGCGCTCCAATCTGTTTAGCGATGTATATCTCTATAGCTTCGAGACCAAAGAACATACGCTGATTACAGACGGCATGAGCCATGCGGCCTCACCGGCATTCAGCCCAGACGGCAAATACTTGTATTTCGCCGCATCCACTAACGCTGGCTCCACCGCCGTTGGGCTTGATATGTCCACCCAAGAAAAACCGCGCCGCTTTGGCCTCTAYGCGCTTGTTCTGGCAGCRGACGGTAAATCACCGTTRCTACCAAAAGCGGGRGACGAAAAAGACACATCCGAAGAAGCTGACGATAAAGACGGCGACGAAAAGGATGAGAAAGCCGAAGACAGTGATAAGAGCGACAACGGCGATGGCGATGGCAAAGCCGAAATGGACGATGATGCGGATGATGCGGATGATGCTGATGATGCTGATGATGCGGATGATGCTRGCGACGACAAAGCTCAATCTRACAAGATGTCTGACGGTAAAAMAGACAAGAAAARCGATAAAAAGAAAAAACCAAAAACCACCAAGATTGACTTAGAAGGCCTAAGCGACCGCATGGTTGCCCTACCTGTGGCCGAGCGGTCCTACGGTGCGCTGAATGTTGCCAGTGACGGGGCATTGTTCTTCATGGAATTCGCGCAGCCCGGCGGCAGCATAGAACCAAACCGCACACCGTTCACAGCAACCTTGAAACGGTTCGATTTCAAATCGAAAAAAGCTGAAACTGCGATGGAGCGTATTCAGGGTTATACTTTCTCTGAAGATCGCAAAACCATTTTGGTGGTAACACCGGGTGGTATCCTTAGGGCTGGTAAAGCTGGCAAATCTGTAAACACAAAAGCGGTTAAAACCGGCGACGTACGCGCCTTCATTAACCCGCAAGAAGAATGGGCACAGATATTTGACGAAGTATGGCGCTTGCAGAAACAGTACTTCTATGACCCAGGCATGCACGGCCTTGACTGGGATGCGATGTACAAGAAATACCAGCCGCTTGTTGCCCATGCTGGTACACGCGCTGAACTGAACACCATCTTGGTTGACCTGATTTCAGAGCAACAAGTTGGCCACAACCGCACAGGTGGCGGCGATCAATTCCGTGATGCGCGCTCTAACACCGGCCTCCTTGGGGCAAACCTGCGCATTGAAAACGGTAAATACCGTATCGGTGAAATCTTCACGGGCGAGAAATGGAACCCTTTCCTGAAGGCGCCGCTCGCAGCGCCCGGCATCGGTGCCAAAACAGGCGATTATATCCACGCTGTAAACGGTACCGCCCTTGCTGCTACTGACAATATCTACGCTCATTTTGCAGGCACTGTAGGCAAACAGGTTACCCTAAGCGTTAGCAGTGACGGGAAYCCTGAAAATGCCAAGGACATTATTGTTGAGCCGGTGGCAAACGAAAGGCAGCTTCGCCACTGGGAGTGGGTTGAAAGCAACCGTAAAAAGGTGGGCGAACTATCAGACGGCAAAGTAGGRTACGTTTATCTGCCTAATACCGCGGGCGGTGGTTACACCTACTTTAACCGCATGTATTTCGCGCAAACTGACAAAGCCGGTATGGTGATCGACGAACGCCAGAACGGTGGCGGGCAAGCTGCRAACTATATTACTGACGTGTTATCGCGCCAGTATCTTTCCAGCTGGAAAGACCGCGACGCGATGATCTTTGATACACCTGGCAGYGCGGTTTACGGCCCGAAAGTGATGCTTATTGATCAGGACGCGGGTTCTGGTGGTGACTTCCTGCCGTATGCCTTCAAACGTATGAACATCGGCAAGCTTATCGGCAAAACCACGTGGGGCGGCCTGATCGGCATTTCGGCCAATCCGGGTTTGATCGATGGCGGTTTCTTGACCGTTCCTTACTTCCGCTTCTTCACACCAGAAGGGGAATGGCGCATCGAGAACGAAGGCACAGCACCTGACATTGAAGTGGGTCTCGAYCCRYTAGCSGTAAACGCCGGRCGTGACACCCAGCTTGAGCGTGGTGTTCAAGAGGTATTATCCCAGCTTGAGACTTACAAACCTATCAAGCTGAGAGAGGCCCCTGCGATGCCGACCGAAGTAGGTAAATAGGCGGACCAACACACTAAAAACCGGAAGCCCTGGAGATAATTCTCCGGGGCTTTTTTATAGGCCAAACAAATCTAAATTGACTAGGCCTGCTATAAAGCTAGGCTAATCATCTAATCATCTAATCACGCCGCTTTTTCAGTAGGGAATTGAGCAATGGCTAAAACTCACAAGTACACGGCTCAAATCAACTGGACAGGAGCCGGCGAACACGGCACCAAAACTTACAAAAGTTTCGAGCGGTCTTACGATGTTACTATTGCCGGAAAGCCCACCATTGCGGGATCCTCTGATCCTGCGTTCCTCGGCGACCCCGCCTGTCATAACCCAGAAGACCTGCTTGTGGCCTCAGTCGCTGGCTGTCATATGCTGTGGTATCTGCACTTGTGTGCCGTCGCGGGCATCWCGGTGACGCGCTATAAAGACAAYGCCCARGGCCACATGGAAGAAACAGCTAACGGCAGTGGGAGRTTNACCTCAATAACACTATATCCGGAAGTCGAAATTACCGCRGGCTCAAGCGTTGAAAAAGCAATGGCAGCACATCTCAARGCCAAYAAAATGTGTTTTATYGCGAATTCTCTRAACTTCCCGGTTGAGCATAAAGCTAAGATATCTCAGCTAAACTAGTCAACGNTTCAGCATCKCGGCGCCCACGCAAGAAACAGCTCAGTCTTTATGGTTATACGCCAAAACAACTTTGATCGTGTGATCCGTGAATCTGGCTAGTTTTTCTTCGGGCTCACCGTCGATTTTCATCAACGAAAGCGCCTGAGCAGCTGACATCAAAATGCGGGCGTCATCTCGGTTCTCTCGGGAAATACTGTCTTCGCAAGCCCACAATACTTCGCTTAATTTACTAAGCATTTGCTCTTGAAAATGGAGATACTTAGAGCGCAGTCCGCTATCAAACCGTGTGCTCCAGCCAAGCCAAACSCGCATATAATTCGGGCGATCCTCGTTTGTCGACATTGATCGKCCTGCAAGTTGCTTCAATATTTCTGCGGCTCCCCCTTGGTGGGGTTCCAGCCCTTCAAACATTGCAAGGTAATAGCGGCCAATTTCTTCAACCACATCATTCAGCAAAGCGTCACGCGTTGGGAAATATACGAATGTCGCCGCTGTCGATATGCCCACTCTCCTGGCAATATCAGCGTGTTTAGCCTCGCCAATTCCTTGCTCCGCAAACAGAGCGATTGCGGCTTCCAGCAATTGCTGTTTGCGTGCCGCTGGGTTCAATCGTTTTCTTACTACTACATCTACCACTAGGTGCCCCGTTTCTTACGCTATAAATTCTATCTGTATTAGTCGCAAAAGACATCTAATTTTTTTCAAAAGTAGCCTACGAACGCTACAATACACTGTGTATGCTGTCTTCAGGCATCTTTTGTGCCCACCAAAAATGGGCTGCACARGATCTCGACATGCAAGTTATTAGAAAACAACGATTTTACTTTTGGAAGATAGTAACTATTACTTCATTTTTTGGCTCCATGGTGTTTATGGTTAACCAATTCTTTAACAAATCATCAGGATATGTCGATAATGCAGCTTCCCACGAATGCAAATGCCGGAGCCCCATCTAGTGATCAAGGCGTAGAAGCTGCCGGCCTGTTAATTAGAGGAAGCGAAGCTTTCACAGAAGGGCACTACAAAGAGAGCCTCGCCCTACTCCTCGAAGCCTTCACCTTTGCGCCAAGCAACACAGACATTCAGGCCGCATTATTCGAGGTATTGTCCTGCACTACCGGCTACACGTTGCCCCGTCGCATAACAAACTCCCTAGCGGATGCTGCTATCAGCGACAACCGTCACCATAACATCCAAGCTCTCGCTATGGTGCTTGGCAACCAGAGCAAAGGCGACGCTGGGCTTCAGAGTTTCACGGAGCTTTTGGAGACCACGGATCCAACCGAAATAAGGGACGAGGCCCTGCAGGCTAAAGACGGGAGCCATTTGGCTGAAGTTTTAGAAGACAGATTGTTCCTTCTTGTTGCCACTAAAGCGATCGCCATATCCCCTGAGATTGAACGATTGCTAACACAGTTGCGTAGGCATTTCCTTTTTGAATGGACTGCTGACGTAGCAAGCCACACCTATTTCCTCGACAACTTTACGAACCTTTTAACGGTGATAGCAGGCCAATGCTTCAACACTGAATACCTATATGAGGTAACGGAAAAAGAACGCGACATTATAGCGGCGCTAAAGGCGACGGTGCTCAAAAACGTACGCGATGCCCATGTTATAGATTTGGCAATGCTCGCTTCCTATGAGCCGCTATGGAGCATTCTCGGGCCTTGCGACCCTGAAGATCTAGATTACCTCATGAAGGAAGCCGAAAAATGGCCCGCATGGGCTCAGCTGATATGGAAAACTCAGTTCCTGGCCCCCTGCCAAGAGGCTTTCCTCAAGCAAAGCCTGCATGCYCTATCGCCCGTGACAGACCCATTCTCTAGCGCTAYTGGTGCGCAGTATGAAAGTTATCCGTACCCTCGTTGGCAAACCACTAAATTACCGACTAAAGCCGTGTCTTTGARAGAACATCTGGAGACACGTTTCCCACATGCTGAGCTACCTGCGGTGACGGGCGCGCCAGCTAATATWCTTTTTGCAGGATGYGGTACRGGCGAACAAGTTGTACAAATGGGCTTAGSGTTAAATGCACAAAATATTCTCGCCGTGGATCTCAGCACCAATAGCCTAGGRTATGCCAGCCGCAAAGCACAAGAACACGGGATGGAAAACGTGCATTTTGGCCAAGGCGACATTTTAGACATTAAGGATTGGGACGCGTCCTTTGACCTGATCGTATGCACCGGCGTGCTGCACCATATGCGTGACCCTGCGATAGGGCTGGCCTCTCTCATGAAGGTGAGTAAAGACAGCAGCGTGTTCTTTTTGGCGCTCTACAGCGAGAGGGCYCGCACTGCAGTTATTGCAAGCAGAGAGCTGGTAACTGAACACCGCATCTCGGATGACATAGCCGGAATTCAGAAATTCAGGGCACTGGTACGCTCATTGCCCGATGACCATCCGGCCAAATCAGTAACTGCGTGTCGCGAATTCTATTCCGCCAGTGGCCTACATGATTTCATTTTTAACACGCACGAAATACGGTTCTCGCCGCGTGCGGTGAAGGYACTCCTTGATGCGGAAGGGCTTAGCGTAATCGGCCTCGATGTTCCGCGCGGTGATTATCTTGCTCTCTACAAAAAGCAATTCCCCGACGACCCTGGCATGATTAATCTTGAAAACTGGGAAACTTTTGAGGAGCATCATACAGACGTTTTTGACGGCATGATCCAACTATGGTGCTGTAAAAAATAAAGGCAGGTCCTCCCTTAAGAGGCCAGCGCTTTATTGGTGTTTTTCAACAACGCATCGAATGCAACGGAAAAACTATACGCATCACCGGGCCAGCGCGCTGATAAATAGTGGCGATCCAACACTGTATAGCCCCGACCCATTTTTTCGGGGCTATCACGCAGCATTGGTGGTGGCCCTTCCTGGAAATCACTTTGCTCCGCAAGCGCTGCACGCACCTCGCCTTCCACTGTCTTSCCAGGATAGGTCAGATAATAATCGCCGAGCCAAAGCCGGGTCATATTAAAGGCTAGTTTTTCCTGCTTTTCTAACAGAGCCGTGGTTTTATACCCGTGCAGGATCGACTTGCCCGTTTCAGTACTGATGCAGCGCGCCATCAAAACTACACCGTGACAAATCGCGCCAACAGGTTTCTTCATGCTGAAAAATGTCGCAACGAACAGCTGTAAAACTTCAGATTCCAGATATTCCCGCACCGGTTTATCGTGGCCACCCGGTAGCAACAGGCCGCTGTAATCGTCGTCTTTCAAGGCAGAATAAGCCACTGGACTTTGAAAGGCACTACACGCCGTCATTTCGTGATACGCTTCCACCGCATCGCGGCGCGCCATCAGAACCGGCTTCAAAATGCCCAGGCCATTCCCGTCAAGCATCTTGCTATCAACYTCACCTACATCGCCGCTCGGTGTGGTGAAATGCACATCATGGCCAAGGCCGGTCAGCACCTTCCACGGCACAGCAACTTCCGTTGGATCAAAGCCGCGGGACGGCAATGGGATAAGTATATCTGTCATATCAAGCCTTCAAGTTACCGCAGAGAACGCTGACTGCCTTTTTGGGCCGCGTTTACCCTAAAGTCAAACCTCAATCAAAAACCTGGTGAAGCTGTGACCAAGCTCACATCGGCAGTTGTTCCTCGCCGCTACTTTCTACTTAGTAATCTGGAGAAACCACTAAAGGGAGGAAAACAAAATGCGTGGGATTTCGAAGAAAAAAATTAGGAATAAGCACTTAGCTATTACGATCGCTATAGCAACCATTACAGCGCCAACTGTAGCAACGATGTCTGACGAAATGGCAAAGCCCTTGGTAGTGTTTACCACTAGTAACTTTATCAAGCTCTGCGTCATCAAAACGAACCTCACAGCTGGTGATACGGCAAAAAAAGCGCAGATTGCCGAGCTATATTTGAACGCCGCCAACATTCCCTATTCTCGTTTACTTACCGACACTTTAAGTGGCGCCTCCAAAGGAGACAGTGACACGAAACTGGTTGATATAATGCGGTCCGTTTTAGAAACAAAAAAAACGGTCGTTGTCGCCAAACAAAGCCGCGAGGTTGGTCGGATTGCGAACTCCATAGGCAGCTTGGAAAATGACATCCGTGAATTACGTCAAGACTTAGCAAAAAAAGTAAATGGAAAACCTTCTTTAACCCCAAAAGAAGTATTCGAGCATCMACTAACTTTAATTGAAAAATCTTTCCACTTATGGGCTTTTACGGAYGGCCTGAAAGGCAAATTTCCGTACCGTCTGAAATCAGCAAAAGWGAAAAAGGMCCGGGGAACGGCACCAAAAATTGAGGACCTCAAGGCATTTCTCATGAAAACCAGTTCGAGCGAAGTAATTGCGGCCCTTTTATCGAATGACGCGACGCTCCAAATAGGCTGTACACAGACTTTTACTGACAAAGCCGATCTTAGCAGCAAATTCAGGATTAGAAAAAACGCCGAAAACCTGAGACATGCCGTCAATAGCTCCAAGGCTGCCGGAGCCGAGCTCACCTACTCTCGCACCAGAAGTGTTGAACTTGATACCGACAACGAGATTGTCAGCAGTAAGTCAAACACCAAGTTGGCTTTTGATATCACCCTTGGCTATAGCCTATTCGACAACCATAAAAACCTCTTCCTTTACACTAGTTTTTCCTACAAAGATTCGGATGAAAAAACGGACCGTATCAACACCGACAACCAGGAAAACAGACTCGCCTGTGAAGCAATGAACATTGAAGAGATTGATTGCCTAGTTGATTCGGACCGACGTCAAACTATTAAATACGGCGTAATTGGCGTACTACCTGCAATTCCCCTGCTCAAAACAAAGCTGGTTCTTGACTTATTTTCTATTCAGGACTTGGTTTTCAACTCTGAGACATATACCGGAAAACTTACCTTTAATCTGAGCGACAACACCAAATTGCCTCTATTCAACGATGGTCAGAATTTGGGCAGCGACTTTACCTTCGCTCTCAACCCAAAAGTTTGGACTCAGTTTTCTTATATCGCCGATGCGGGCACTCGGGGAGAACTAAGAAATAACATTTTGGCAAACGGCAATGGCAGTGAAGATTATCTCGGTTTTGGTGTAGGGGGAAGCGCCAGTTTACAGTGGCAAGCCTTCACTTTCGGTGTCAGCTATCACCGGCTCTTTGTGCCTTCCGACAGAATAAACAATCAGAAAGTTTACACCCTATCAGCAGCTTATGCTTTCCCAAACATCAGGAACACCAGTATTAAATTTGGGATCGAGAAGGGCATTAAATTAGATTCATTGACGCCCGTTGATGAGTTGGGGCTGTCTATAGCCTTTAAATATTAAAGCCAGCAAACTCTACTCGTTTTTACACATGCAGCCGAGGGTCAACACTTACCGTGGACTTAATCCACCCTCCACCGAGTAGCCGGTCGCCGTCATAAAAGACGGCGGCCTGCCCTGGAGAAACACCAGCTTCGTGATCATGAAGAACAATACGAGCGAGCCCTTCCGCTTCCCGGTATAGGGTTGCAGGTACGCCAGGGCGCGTGGACCGAATTTTAGCAATGACGGGCAAGCCCTCGTCCGGCACGTCTTCACCGATCCAGCTTAATTCCTTCACACCAATCTCGCAGGTCTCAAGAGCGGCTTTAGGGCCAACGATAACGCGCTTATTGCGCGGATCGAGCTTCACCACGTAGAGCGGCTCTTGTGTCCCGCCAATGCCAATACCGCGGCGCTGGCCAATAGTATATTTTACAATGCCGCCATGTTGCCCGAGAACAGTGCCGTCGAGATCAACAATATCACCCGGATCCATCGCGCCGGGGCGCAACCGTTCAATCACGCTTACATAGCCGCCTTCAGGTACAAAACAAATATCCTGGCTGTCCGGCTTATCCGCGATCTCCAGGCCAAAGCGTTCCGCATGCTTCCGCGTTTCCGCTTTGTCCATATGGCCAAGCGGGAAGCGCAGAAAATCAATCTGTTCCTGCGTCGAGGCAAAGAGGAAATAGCTTTGATCCTTGCCGTTATCTGCGCCGCGCTTCAGATGGGCTTTGCCGTCATCTCCGAGCACCCGCTGAACATAATGCCCTGTCGCCATGCAGGCAGCGCCGAGGTCACGCGCTGTGGCCAATAGATCAGTGAATTTCACAGTTTGGTTGCAGCGTACGCAGGGGATTGGGGTTTCGCCTCTTATGTAACTATCAGCGAAGTCTTCCATCACTTGCTCTTTAAACCGGCTTTCATAGTCCAGCACATAGTGCGGAATACCGAGGCTTTCAGCTACACGCCGCGCATCGTGAATATCCTGTCCCGCGCAGCAACTTCCCTTTTTCTGAACCGCAACACCGTGATCATAAAGCTGTAAGGTAATACCCACGACATCGTAGCCTTGCTCTTTCAAAAGTGCCGCCGCAACACTACTGTCGACGCCGCCAGACATAGCAACAACAACCCGGGTATCTTCGGGCGCGCCTTTCAGGCCGAGGCTGTTTAATGTATCGTCCATATCATACTACTTTTGTCAGGTATTSATTWGCTTAGCCGAGCATATAAGACTGAAGCGCCCAGAGGGCAAGGCATTCTAGCGGAAAAACTGCGATTGCGTCCAAAAAGGTGACCGCTCTCCCTGTAATATCCTACGGCCATACTATCACAGTGATTGAGCCATGCGCCTTAACCGCCTATAGGTGGATAAATTGCCACGCTTTGCTACAAGGTGATGTGTTTTCAGCAAACCAGAGGACGACCTGCCCCGATGACAAGCTTTCCTGCCTTTAAAACCGTTGCCCTCGCACGAGAAGTAGAATCCCCTGAGAACCCTGGTGGCCTGGAAAAGCGTGTCGCCCTTATTCCTGAGGATGTGAAGGGGCTGATTGAAGCCGGGCTGACACTATATGTTGAAAAAGGCGCGGGGCTCGGCGTCGGATTTACTGACGAGGATTATGTAGAAGCAGGCGCAGAACTGCAAGGCCCAGATCAGATCTACCGCGACAAAGATATGGTGATTAAGTTCAAAGGTCCGGCGCTTGCCGCCATTCACCAGATGCAGGCAGGCACCACACTTTTCTGCATGGCACATTTTCACAGTTACCCTGACCGTGCGCAGCTTTTAGAGGACAAGCAGATCAATGTGATCGCGATGGAGGAAATTGCGCAGTCCCCGAAAACGGAAACTGATGCCGAAATTATGGCGCGTACCGCCACCAACCACGCGCTCACTCCTTTTTTCGAGAACAACACCATGGGCGGCCTCCGTATTCGCATCATCGGTTGGTCAGAACGCCTTGCGCCCTGCATNCGCCGCGGCAGCAACAGAAACCCGCGTTCGCTGCATATTGTGCAAGCTGACGTGCGCTTTGAAGAGCTCGGCGCAACAGGTGAAAACGCCCTATATATATATGACAGCGCGCATTGGCTGGACGAACACGGCATCCTAGCCAAACTTGCTGACACAGGAGCTCAGCTGTTTGACCTTGCTAAATTTGAAGCCGAGCAAGGGGAAAAGGCTGTAGCAATTTACCGCGCAAGCCACGCGCCGCTCGAATTTGGCCTCCGCCGCATTCAGTGTCTGCACGAAACCGGCATGGCGGGCGCWCGGTACGGKGTCGAGCTCTTAAAAGAAAACAAACCGGACATTGATATCGCGGCAGCCAAGGCTGTCGTTCTCGGATACGGTAACGTCGGGCAAGGCGCAATACACGAACTGTATGATCAAGGCATTGGCGCAGTCCGTGTTCTCGGCCGCGGCCATACGCAAAAAGGCATGGTTGATTTCTGGCTGAAGGATGCCGATCTGATCGTCAACGGCGCCGAACAAGCTGCCAACCTGCGCGGCGTCAATTTTCTTGTCAGTAACAAGCATCTGGAAGACCTGGTACCTGACGGCTCTGTGGTAATTGATCTGGTTGGCGGCAGCCCTACCAACCGCAGTCCAGTAGAGGCTGTTCTTTCCTGCACGTTCCTAACAGACCCTGCTTTTGTGCATACAGGCGTGACCCTTTCTGCCCTCTGGGGCTGGCCGATGCTCGGCATGATGCGCGAAACCGCTATCAAGTATTCCGGCCAAATACGGGATATCCTCCTAGGGCGTGAAGCGCTACAAAATGGCCTAGGTACCTTGGCACCGGGCGTGGAACGGGCCCTAGTTTGCGGAAAGTTCCCGCTTTCACGGTAAATGTGAATTCCCGTTAGCCAGCAACTGAATAATAAACGATCGATCAAATTGCATTTTGTTCGATCGAGAAATCTTCGAACCAATCCAACAATTAATACAAACTGGTCCCACCGTCTGAAATTCTACCAGTGCGAGTCTTAGCCTTGTTACAATTAGGCAGGTCCACTTTTGCCTCAACRCCAGTTTTTGCCCGGCAAACACGGCCCAAACCAGTAACGAAACTGTGAGTGCGAGCCATATAGACATCCGCAACCTATAGTTTCCAAGTAGTTGCAGATGATTTAAAAAACTGGCCCACCAATTGCTTATAGATACCTGAATTAACGCGTCAGCCCATTGGGGGCRGACAGGTACTGGTAGAAGCAATGACCGCAATTGAACAAATTTTCCAGTCGGCAGGGGTAGCATCTGCTCCTGCAACGGCGGGCCTATTTGGAACAACCGCAGCATCAGAAAGTAATGCTGTAGAGTTTGCGACACAAATCGCCACGGCTCTGGACGGCACAGAAAACGCCGCTCTCGTAAACGTACAATCAGCCGAGCCCCTCTTCGCGACAAACGCATTGGCCGCAACGTCTAATTACACCACAGACAGCGTGCAAACTAGCGTTCCAGTTGCGGGCTTCACGCCGGTAACGGGCGTCACGCTCGTCGATTTCTCGGCGGAATACCCGGACTTCGCGACGGCCACTGAACTTCCCGGCACAATTCAAAGTGTGAATGCGCACATTGCTGCTGTCCTACAGGGCGTAGGCGAAGACTTTACTGTGCAGGCAGCACTAGCGCCATCGCTTGCAGTGCAAGACACTCCGAGCGCCGCCATCCTCGCGGATGACGGCGACGCCGTAACAGTGGCTTCTTCTGTGGCTCCTACAGCAGCTTCTTCTGTGGACGCGGCAACGCCTCAAGATGTACCAACTGCGGCAGCGCAAACGCAGCCGCGGACCGGCCCAATTGCTACGGCACAGCTGATACCAGTTGGCGAAGGCTTTGAGCTTCATCCTTTTTCAGCGACCACTGGTCTGGTTACTGCTGAACAAGTTGCCCATCTTCTGCCGATTACGCCAATCGCGCCAATTGAAGCGATAACGCCGACAGGTACCGCGCCRRGCGTACCAGCAACAATAGCATCGGCGACTACCGCGCCAACTCTTGAACAAGTAACTGGAACACCTATTGCAGCTAGCTCAACAGGTGTCGGGCCGACGCAGCCTGCAGCCGTCACAGAATCTACAGCTCCTGTAGTGACAGCTTCTGTAGTGGCCGCAAATGCGACGCTTACTGCTGCAGCCCAACCAACAGCTTCTGCTGAGAGTACGGCTCAGGTGGTCAGCTCCCAATCCGATCCTGCCCTTGCAACTGACGCATCCGCGAAGACTGCAGCAGATGTTGCTGCGCAGGTAAAAGCCGATGAGAAAACCGCAGAGGGTCATCTTGTTCGAGACACTAAAAACAAAGCAGCCGACCAGCGATCCAACGAGAGCGTCAATGCGCAGAATCCTGCAACTGTAGATAAATCAACAACAGCAACGTCTGACCGGTCGCGCGTAACAACAACCGTGCAACAGCAAACAGCCGCTCAGCCACAACATGAGAACGCTGCGGCAGTTTCAAGTCGTGTTAGCGCAGGCCCGGCCCCAGTGGCTCAACCCAGCGAGCCTCGTGAGAACAAAGCCAAAGACAATTCCGCGGCCAAATCAGCTTCAGCAATTGCTACCGCTTCGGCCAGTCGTCCACCTGTTTGGACACCGGAGCGCGTAGCTGCTTACCCTGAAGCGTTGCCAACAAGTGCCGCAATCGCTGCTGGCCTTGCTAGCCTTCGCGGAGAAACCAGTTTTTCAGAAAACCTAGGCAGCCTCCTGGGCGGCAAACCGTCACCCGCGCTAAGTGCACAAATAGCCAAGCAACTGAACCTGAACGTCACACGAGCAGTAAAAGACGGTAACAACGAATTCAACTTGCGCCTCAATCCAGGTGAACTTGGCAGTGTCCGGGTAAAACTGACCTTCACAGAAGCG
>JAESRJ010000017.1 GCA_016764715.1 Kordiimonadaceae bacterium
TGGTGCCTTCTTGGGTGGCGCTGCCTGAGCCAAAAGAACCGTCTTTTTCTTTCTTGCTGCAAACAAAGGCTCGTTCACAATGCGCCTAGCGGCAACTTTTTTATCCCGCGACTCGGACATTTGCAGGTTCGCAAAATCAGTACGTGTCCACTCCGGGTTCACTGTACCCGTTACCAAGGCCTGCATGCGCCGCTTTGGCGCTAAGCTTATCAAAGAGCGATAGAAAGTGAARGTTTCATYRATAGASGCYGCGTCYARATCAATWCGRGCKATSCGTGTWGCTTCGCTTTCKCGGCCRCCGAGYAGATAGGCCATCGCCAGRTTTTGMCGGTCACGRCTGGTGGCTTGGCCRSTGCGCATAAGGRCYTCAAGTATGCTAATMGCGGCCCCRGSKCGGCCSGWSGCTGCAAACACCAGCGCTTTATTGGATAWAGTTAATGTGTCGGATCCGGTACGGAAAGCCGCGAGGGCTTCGTTAGTGCGGCCAAGCGCGGCCAGCGATATAGCGCGCCCAGATGCTGATGGAGCGTCACCGGGCATCATTGCGGAGGCTGTGTCAAAAGCGGAAAGCGCATCTGAGAAACGGCCTTGCACTAGCATTGTCTTGCCGTACGCGTAAAAAATRGGCCCGGAGCCTTGCCCGCGTTCAATCAGGCCCGTGAGAATGATGTTCGCTTCTGTAGCAGCGCCTTGTGCTAAGAGGCTGTTGGCAAGCGCGCTAAGAACCAGCGGATCATAGGTTTTTTCGCTTAGGTGCCGTAGCATCGGAATGGCGGCGCTGTGGTTGCCGTCAGCGGCTAGCTTGGTGGCGATGTCTCTAAGGTCGCCGCTCGGCCGATTGAAGGTCGCCTGCGCCTTTGCGGGGTAACTTGCTGCCGTGTTGGCGCGTGCCGCATAATCCGTATTGCTGCACGCTGCGAGTGAAAGCGCACTAAAGCATAGTAGTGCTGATTTAAGATGCCTGACGTTGATCATATCCCGCTCACTTGGGTTTTATTGGGCGCCTAAAAGTAAGGCGCTAGATTGCCTGTTATGGTTAAGACTAGCGCTGATAGGTGAAAGAAACTTTAAGCAGTTACTGGGCTTTTAACTGTGTTTGAGTTAAATTTTATCAAACCCTTAGTCCGAACATTGGGCAATTGCCTGTTTTGGGCTGACGCGGGGAACAACGAAGGAAAAGGGAAACTTCATGAAAGCACTGTTTGCGGCGGCGTACGCTTTGCTGTTTGTCACCTTTTCCTCGATCAGTTTATCGGCGCAAGAGGCAGAAGTGGTGGCTTCTCAGGCAGCACCTCCGGATGCTCCCTCTTCAGAGCTTTCAGAAGATGAACAGAAGATCGAAAATGCCCTTACGGCTTTGAGGGACGGCAATATCACGCGCGGTACTGCGATATTGCATGTTGAGGCGCGCGAAGGCAATGCCGAAGCGATGTTCCATTTGGCGGAATTATACCGTCTAGGCGTTGGCCAAGACGTTTCGGTACCCGTTGCTTTAATGTTCTACCGACTTGCTTCGGTATCAGGGCATAAGCGGGCGTCGTTATCGCTGGCGAACCTGCTCTTTTTTGAGGGAGACGGGACCGCGAAAAGCTACAGTGAAGCACTTACTGTGTGGCAAACATTGTCACTTGAAGGTGATTTGGAAAGTACTTATTTGCTGGGCATGGTTTATTGGAACGGCGACGCCACCGTTAAACGTGATCCGGTTAGAGGATACGGCCTGGTGTGGCGCGCGGCCGAAGAAGGTTATGAAGACGCAGTCCAGAGTGAGCTGGTGATGAAGTCTATTTTGGGCCTAGACGCGCGGGAGGCTGCTATTGAGTATGGTAAATCGCTGGAAATTGAAGGTTTTAGCGATGGAACAATTGGCGCAGAYTTACTTGTAGACGACCAAGGCGTATCGCTGCTTGCGCAAGCCGACCCCGTAGAGGCTGGAGCTGGAGCTGGGGCTGGGGCTGGGGCTGAGGCTGAGGCTGGAGCTGAGCCTGAGACTGAGGCCAAGAAGGAAGAAGTTGCGACGGTCTTTGTTTATGAAAAACCGGATGACTGGACAAAGGTCTGGCGACTTCAGGTTGGCCGCACTATGACCCAGGATAGATTGCAGCGCTTTCGGGAGTTCGTTGTTAACGAGCAATTTGCACTGATAGGTAAACTGGTTAGCGATAGTGTTCCTTCTGCTGTGCAGCCGGGTTTTTACCGTTTGGTGATGGGGCCAATGCCTTCTTTGTTGTCCGCCGTAAATACATGTGTGGCTCTTTCCAAAGCGGGCCACGCTTGTAAAGTTCAAGCTCCTGAATAAAAGGGTTTTGTCTTTTACGGTTGGTGGTGAGGGTCCCTCCGTCAAAGTAATCACAAATATACTCTCAATAATTTCAAAAGAGTTTGAAATTTAATCCGACAACGCACGCTGCCGCCGCTGCTACGGGGTCATAGTAGGAAAAAATTCGATTGACTTGCCGTACGAAAAAATGGTTTAGCCCCTATTGATGAATCATTTAGAAAAAATTTCCGAATATACCGGATTTCGACTTGGTGAAGCCAATCGCCTTTTGCGTGAGCTGTATAGCCAACGTTTGGCGACGCTCGGTGTGAAGCCCTCGCAGATATATGCGCTGGGTGTTCTAAGTGATCAGAAGCTTTCGATGCCAAGTGAAATCGCGAAGGCGCTTGGGGTTAGTCGCCCGTCGGTAACCACCCTTCTTGACCGCATGGTTCGGGATGAGCTTATTCAACGCGTGAAGGACCAGGGCAACCGCCGCCGCATATGGATTGTACCACTTCCAAAAGGCCTTGAGCTCTTGGAGGAGGCCCATAACATCTTGCAGGAAATTGAAACTGTGCTTGAGACCAAGCTCGGCTTTGACATGGTAGAATTTCGTGAGCAGTTAAAAATTCTCTCGATCGATACGTCTGCTAAATTGAAGGCTTCAAAAAAGTAGCGATTGAATTGGCCGCCTGCGGCCCGGCTTTTGGCGCGCATAGTTCCACCATCTCTAAGTAATATGCCGGCTTATTTTCCTGCTACGGCACGGGGGAAGCAAGGGTCATTGCCAGGGTTGGCCTGAACCCATTTGGACACGCGTTCAGCTGCGCCGAGCCACCGTAGGTCATTGTGTAAGCTTCCCTGATAGGCCAGGGCCAAAAATACTTCGGTAACATCCACTTTCTTGAGCTTCCCTAAAAAAGCCTCTCCGCCAGTGCAGGTCCGGGTGTTGCCCTGAGAGTTTATGCTGCCATCACCGCGTATCCGATCGCTAAGCCAACTTGTTGCCTTCTGTAGTGCCTCGGTAAGTTTTGGATGTTTCAGGCCTGCAAGCACGAGATCGCTCCCCACCCTGACCGCAACGCCTTGGTAACTGGTATCCCAACCACCGCTTTCAATAAAAAAGCCTTCGTCTGTCAGCGATGAAATCGCGTAGGTAGCAAATTCGGCAGCAGCTTCTTTCATTAGCCTATCATTTGTTAGAGTACCGCAGGCCTGAAACGCCAGAGCATCGAAAAGCAGGCGATTGGGCGCATGGCTGTCGTTAGCCTGGAGTGATGACCGACGGTAGTAAAGCCACTGGGCTGCGCCCTTGAGCGAGGCGGTAAGCGCAGCATGTTCTCTAGAAATTAGCATTCTCATAACGCGCGGCTGTTGCTCCAGCGCCATAATGCCCAAACAGGCATCGCCGAGATAAAAAGCAGCAGCGCTGAGTTTATCACCCTCAGAAATTTTATTTCTTCGGGCGTAGGGGAGTGGCAGCCGCGAACCGACCGTGCCGTTTTCGGCAATGGCTTCCGTACCCGCGAAAATACCAGTGTAGGCACCGGCAGCTCGTGATATATCGCCTTCGATAAGTGAAATACGAAGAGAGCGACCTGCGCCCATCTGAAAACGAGGGCTGAACATCCCGTTCCACGTCTTGTTTCGGCCTAAATAGCCGCGGACATTTGACGGAATATGGCGTTCTGCGATTTTGTGGAATTCCCTAGAGAACCGCTGATAGGACTGGCGGTCAGAATTTKCCTTAYGCTGCGCACYGGTTGGTAGCGTAGCAAAGATTACCAGCAGGAGGGCCCCACATATCTTGGTCAAAGAAGAGTGCTTCATTCTACGAACGGTAGTCCAGCGATAAGAGTTGATCCAGCTTTTTTTGAAATTTTAGCTGAGAAAATTTTAATAAAAATTGTCCGTAATCAATTGAACCAAAAGCGGTTTCCCCACCCTGTATTGCGGAAAAGTGTTCTAAATGAACCCATAACGAGCTGTGTCGCAGACGTCGTGCAGGCCAAAAATTAGGCATGCAGACACCAATAAAATAAATGTCACAGCTTTTTGAAAACAACGAAGAAATTGGTGGAGCCGAGGGGGCTCGAACCCCTGACCTCCTCGCTGCCAGCGAGGCGCTCTCCCAGCTGAGCTACGGCCCCAATCTCAACATAATCCCAGCCTGGGAGGCCGAGTGCTGGCGGACTATAGAAGTGGSTAAWTTAGCTTGCAAGGGAAAAGTTTGCTTCCTAGAGACAAATGTAAAACACCGTGATTTACTGACGCTCTTTTTGAGGACAAAACTGGCTTCCGAGGTCTAGGCAAGGCTCTAGCGTTGCACGAAATTTAAAGCTCTAAGACTACTAGCGAACGGAGTATCTAGGGCCCCGCCCCTAAAGTTGGGATAGCACTTCAGTACATTTTTTGATGGTGAGCGGCTTCTCTATGTAGATATCCATCCCTGCCCGTAAACATTTTTCGCGGGTTTCTTCCACACGCGGGTCACTTGACATGCCGATCATGTAAGGCGCTACGAGTCCAACAGATAGGGCAGGAATAGCTGTGGCCATATCAAGGCCCGATAAGCCTGGCATGTTCATATCGAGAAAGACAGCATCAAAATGAACTGCGGTACAGCGCGCTAGGGCCTCTTTTCCACTTGAGTAACTATCTACATAGTGCCCGTCCTTGCGGAGAATGCGCTCAGCGATATCGCGGATTAGCATGTCGTCGTCGACGACAAGGATGTGAAGGGGTTTGCTCGGGGCAGTTAGAACGTCATTTTGCTCGGCTGAACCTTTATTGTCTGCCACAATTTTCATTGCTGGCCGCAGAGGATGAACAATCGGTTCCGCCATGTGCGGCGGGGAAAGTTCTGTTGGCTCGAGCAAGGAATCCATTTCCTGCCAAAAGGTATCGAGCCGTGCGTTGATGGTATCAATCTGCTTATTGATAGCCATTTTTGCCAGCATGATTTCTGGTTCTCTTTCCGGTAGCTGGTGTGCAAAATTCTTAGCCGTGAACAAAGGCGTTCGCAGATCATGTATCAGTTTTGCTGCTATAGTCCTTGTTTTGGCACTGACGGGCTCGGACATTTTATCATGTTTCGGCGGCATTGCGGTCCCTTGGTCAGGTTTTTAGTATGAGTGCAAATATAAGTAGCATTTACCTCGCCAATTTATAACTCTATATTTTGAAATTAATAGGCGGCAGATTGGAGGGCTGAGATTTGCCGTGGCCCAAACCTATATTTAAGAGAGAATGCATGACTAATCCTTTCCGCGCTGAATTTCCATTTTACCAGCCCTGCTGTGTTTTGATGCTGGATGATAATGAGGAGTTTTTGCGTTCGGTACGTGCCGCCTTGAACGAAGATCACGCAGTGCTTTGTTATACGTCGCCTAGTCGCGCGTTGGAACGATTGAAGTCGGCTGAAAAGCAGGCTGCTCAGGGTTTTTACCCATTCTCTAGTCCGAGCGATGAAACTACTCCGGGTGACGGCGATCAGTTGGTGGTGTTTCAGGCTTCAACGCTTGAAGATATTGGCGGCAGCGACGACCGGTACAACATGATATCGGTGGCCATCATTGACGAGGTTATGCCCGAAATGCGCGGTCTAGAATTCTGCCGCAAGTTGCAGCACAGTGGCATCAAAACCATTTTGTTAACGKKKGARMTRMCRSWWSSRGYTYWWMSCMYCKMTSMYTYCAANWRACKSMATWANNSASYRGTTTATNCWYWMRMKRKKWYWSYGCTGCCCTTGATAAGATAAATGTGGCGATCGCAGAATTGCAGCAACGGTTTTTCGCCGAAAAATCAGCCGCTCTCTACCGGGCGACAATGGCGGCTAAAAAACATAGGCTAACCAGCGACCAGCTTAATGCGGTAATGGCCGAGGCTTATGCCGTATTTCCCTATACCGAATATTATTTCCATAGCAAAAGCGGTGGATACTTGCTGCGCGCCCTTTCTGGTGCGACAAAAATATGCCTTTTTTCAGACCGGAGAACCCAAAGTGAAGTGGCTGATTTCCTTGCTGATCAGGAAGGGGGTCTTGTCGAGGCTCAGAAATTGCGGCGCGGCGGCCATTTGTTGCCTTGGGAGTTTCTTAACGATGAAATTTTTGATGAGGATATCGTGGACCCTGTGGTGCAAAGTAGGACTTCGTTCGCGGCAAGGGCTGTGGGTGACACTTCCTGGTGTTTGATTGAAGAAGCGGACATGCCTTCTTCCCTGCACGACGACCCCCTCGTAAAAACAACGTCCTGGAGTGCCTATAAATCGGGCATGCTGGCGGTCCCGTTAAATGATGAAACGGCGACGTAAAATGTTGGTAACAAAGAAAAAAAGACCGGCCCCGACTATGTCAAAAGAACGAGCGAAGGAGATCTTGGCGGAAATTGGGTACGATATTCCCAGYCTTCAGAARGAGCTYAACCGGTTGCTTGGRACYAATTATCAGAAYMGRGATGTGTGGAAATGGTTYAATACGACCTCAGCRCCKCTTACGGCRCARTTGTTYYTGYTAATGAAACAAGAGGARYTGGCYAGRGCYGATGCTCTCAANNGMAAAWWSTWTAAAACCATCGATGCGTAACACGAAGTTTATCGCTGCCTCTGCTACATCCCCTTTTTTACATACCCTTAACGGCAATACGATGTACGACCATCTGATCAGATGGGTTTCTGCTTATATTGCATGATATTGGCCAATTTTGTAGACGCATACAACCTGCAGACGCGATAAATCCGTCTCTATAGGCACAATATAACTGTTTTAAATCAAAGATTTAGTAGATTATTTGATTCCTAAATCACATGATCGTGAGAAAAATTAAAACCACCTGTTGTATATATACGTTGTTTACCGTATATTGCGGACAGACACAGATAAAACAATTCATGAGAGCAGTATTAAAATGGAAAAAAATGCAGAGCCGCAAGCGTCAGTCAAGGTGCCAGACCCGATTGATGTACATGTCGGACACCGCGTTAGAGTTCGGCGGAAAATGCTTGGATTTAGCCAGACACAACTTGGCAATGATCTTGGTATTACTTTTCAGCAAGTACAGAAATACGAGCGCGGCGCTAATCGTATTGGTTCCAGCCGGTTGTTTCACATCTCAAATAGCTTGAATGTACCGGTTGAGTATTTTTTCGAAGGCGCTGAGACAAAACTCCCTGGATATGAAGAGCAGTTTGAAGAAATGGTTAATGAAGCGTCCGATAGCGCTGAAAGCCAGGACCTTCTCAAAATGTATTATAAAATTAAGAATCCGCGGATCCGTGAGCAAGTCTTGAGCCTTGCAACACTTTTGGCGCAAGGTGTCCCTGAATATAATATGTGATGTCGAGCTTAACGCTTAAAAATCGTGGGCCTTTTGGGCCCATTTTTTTTGCCGTCGCGGCTAACTCATGGGCGTCAATGGCATCCCCGGCCGATAGGTGGATGCGGCCACCGCATAAAAAAAGCGAGTGTCGAAACACTCACTTTTTTTATGCACTTAATTTAGGCGACAGTTGTCTTGACTAAGCGTCGTCTGAAGACAGTTTATTGTCAACCATGCCTGCAACTTCAGCATTGTCTTCATTATCAAGACTGACGTTATCTGCTTTATCCGAATCGAGATCGATATCGTCTTCATCGTCCTCATCTTCGCTTTTTTCTTCTTCTTTTTTCTCAGGCTTAACTTCGCGAACRATYGYTTGCTTGGACTTGAGAACAGGATCWGGACGGAAATCCACGCCGCATGCWATGCATACAACCGGGTCRTCRTTCCCYAGGTCGTAAAAGCGCTCGCCACATTTTGGGCAAGTCTGCTTTTTGCCCCATTCGGGTTTTACCACGTGTCTCTCCTTGATATTTAAGGCAGTTTACGCCTATGAATTGGCGCATCCTTTGCCATGATAGGGCGCGCCTGTCAAAGCATAACTGTTCTGTCAGCTTCTAATACAAAAAACAACCCAGCTTTAATACGGAAAACACATAGTGCCAAGCCTTGTATCTCAGTCTCACAAAGCCCTTACAGGATCTGCAAAGATTCCCGGGGACAAATCCATTTCGCACCGCTCTTTGATGTTGTCGGCGCTAGCTGTTGGCGAAAGCCGAATCACTGGCTTGCTTGAAGGCGAAGATGTGATCGCTACTGCAAACGCAATGCGAGCAATGGGGGCAACCATTGAACGCATTGGCGAGGGCGAATGGCGTGTGCACGGCGTTGGAGTTGGGGGGCTGATGACACCTGCAGACATCATTGATATGGGAAACTCAGGSACATCCACCCGGTTGTTGATGGGGTTGATGGCAAGCCACGATATTACTGTGACGATGACAGGGGATGACAGCTTGCGTGGCCGGCCAATGGCGCGCGTTATCAATCCACTCACGGAAGTCGGGGCCAGTTTTTCGGCGCGGGATGAGCAGTATCTACCGCTAACGCTCACAGGAACCGATTTCCCCGTGCCGCTGGACTATACCCCGCCAATGGCTAGCGCGCAGGTCAAATCAGCGGTTTTGCTCGCGGGCTTAAATACTCCGGGCGTGACAACTGTACGTGAGAAGGTTGCCACGCGCGATCATACCGAACGGATGCTGACCGCTATGGGCGCAGATATAAGCGTTGAACAGGACGGCGAAATGCGCGTTGTYAAACTCGTYGGCCAGCCGGAACTGAAACCCATCACACTTGAAGTGCCGGGTGATATATCCTCCAGCGCATTTATTTTGGTCGCGGCGAGTATTGTAGCGGGATCCGATGTTATGCTTGACGGCGTCGGCGTTAACCCGCTGCGCACAGGTATTGTTGCCGCTTTACAGCAAATGGGCGCTGAGATCTCTGTTGTTAATGAGCGGCTGCTTGGCGGCGAGCCTGTAGCCGACCTTCATATCAAAGCGGCCAAACTGCAAGGGGTGACCGAGCTGAAGGTGGATCCATCCACGATGATTGACGAATTTCCAGTGCTGTTTTGCGCTGCAGCTACCGCAGAAGGCACTAGCCGTTTCACCGGCCTTGAGGAACTGAGGGTAAAGGAAAGTGACCGTCTGGCTTTGATGGCCGCCGGCCTTAAAGCAAACGGCGTCGACGTAACCGAGTTTAGCGACGGCATTGAGATTAAAGGCTTTGGCGGCAAAGTTCCGGGTGGCGGCACAGTGGCTACAGCGCTTGATCACCGCATCGCAATGAGTTTTGCCGTGCTAGGTCAAATGGCTGATAACCCCATCACTATTGATGATGCAGCGCCGATATCAACCAGTTTCCCAACATTCATAAGCTTGATGCAATCGTTAGGTGCTGGGCTTACGCTAGATATTTAGCCGCCAGTTTGGCCTAAATATCTGAGTGTTGGGCTACTATTGGTGCCCTGAAAGGGAAGGTTCTATTCGGTGGCCTGTTCTGCAAATTTGGCAAAAGTAATAAGATGTCCCCCCGGCTCGCGGTAGCCGATTTCTTCTGCGCCGTAAAAGGTTTTGCGCCGTGGAATTGTGATGGCTTCTCCTGCTAAGGCTTTTTCMACYGCATTAATATCATCCACAACAATATAAATCGATGTTGGCGCCCCTTTTTGAATGTCAGCAAACCCATCCGAGTCGCCTGCGATGCTGGCATAGGTTTGGTACATTAGCTGGGTTGTACCGTGTTTTAAGATCACGAAACCAAGATGGTCGCCTTCAGGGACTTCAGATTCTGTCAGAAATCCAATTTTTTTGAAAAAAACCACCGAAGGTTCAATGCGCTCCACAGGGAGAACAGCTGTTATCGATTGTACTGTCATTTTTTTAAGCTCCTCATCGGCTAAGGCAGTATTCTTGGTGAAACTAGGACAARCCAAAACAACGGCYAGCAATGTCATTTTCAGATATTTTATCACTTTAAACCCCATAATGTTCTTATTTTGTTCYTRTYTATCATGAAAGAAAATTAGAGTCTAGCTTCGCTTTTTGGCTGGTGCTTCGTAGTATTGATTCCTATAAACAATGCGTGCTGCAATTCTTACCATCCCATGTAATTAAGGTGCTTGTGGCTCCGTATCTACTTTATAACTCAACCAAGTGATTCGTTATGATTATTGCCATTGATGGGCCAGCGGCTTCTGGAAAAGGTACCCTTGCGCGGCGGTTAGCCAAGCATTTTCAGTATGCGTATCTGGATACTGGCTCGCTGTACCGCGGCGTCGCCCTTGTTCTCTTAAACCAGGGAATTGATCCGCACGATATGGGTGCTGCCGCACAGGCATCGGTGCACGTAGATCTTTCTATTGTTGAAGATCCCGCCCTGCGCAGTGAAGGTACCGGAAACGCTGCCTCAATAGTTGCAGCTATGCCTATTGTACGCAGTAACCTGCTGGAATTYCAAAGAAAATTCTCRRTWTCVCCSCCKGGTGGYGARSRMGGHRCTATTCTTGATGGYCGYGATATWGGMACTGTCGTRTGYCCRGAYGCKCCMRTAAAACTGTTTGTAACSGCSWCRGTWGAAGAACGYGCYAAGCGMCGATTYTCGGAAATGAAAGRSCGTGACGRGACCGYCATTTTTGAGMAAATWYTSGCCGATGTKCGMGCCCGCGAYGAGCGYGATACCAACCGGGCGCTAGCGCCGTTGCTGCCCGCGGAAGATGCGCACTTGCTTGATACGACTTTATTAGATATAGACGCCGTGTTTTTACGGGCTGTCAAAATCGTTGAAGATACTCTCCTCACGGATTGARATTTGCCCCAATAGCCAAAGATGCTGCCTAAGCAGTCCCCGGGGTCCGCGCCGTTATTAAGTGTGGAAGCTGAGGGATTATTTTTGTTGGTATTGAGGCTTCTAGGCTCAAGAAAACGAAGGGATGGTCCCTCCGTTCAAGCGTCTGGAAGAAGACCGCCGGAACCAACCGGCTGGCACAAAAATATATGTTCTGAAAGGACTATCTGAATGTCTGAAATGGCAACTATGCCTAGCCTCTCCGATTTTGAGGCAATGCTYGACGAAACAATCCCAGCAGATGGCGGCTTTGAAGGCCGCGTTGTTAAGGGACAAGTTGTAGCAATTGAAAATGAATTCGCGATCGTGGATATCGGCCTDAAAGCCGAAGGCCGCGTTCCMCTTAAAGAATTYGCGATGCCGGGCCAAGCAGCTGAAATTGCTGTTGGTGACGAAGTAGAAGTATTTGTTGATCGCATCGAAAACGCGCTCGGCGAAGCTATTCTSTCTCGTGATAAAGCCCGCCGCGAAGAAGCCTGGACTGAGCTTGAAAAAGCCTTYGAAGGYGATGCTCGTGTTGAAGGYGTTATCTTYGGCCGCGTTAAAGGYGGTTTCACTGTTGACCTGAACGGCGCTGTTGCGTTCCTTCCTGGTTCACAAGTTGATATCCGTCCAATTCGCGACGTAACACCGTTGATGAATATCCCTCAGCCTTTCCAGATCCTCAAAATGGATCGCCGCCGCGGCAACATCGTTGTTTCGCGCCGTGCAATTCTTGAAGAAGATCGTCAAGAGCAGCGTGCTGAGCTTCTTAGCAAGCTTAAAGARGGTGATGCAGTTGACGGTATTGTTAARAAYATCACTGACTACGGTGCCTTTGTTGATCTCGGYGGTATCGAYGGYCTCTTGCAYGTWACKGACATGTCTTGGCGCCGSGTTAACCAYCCAAGTGAAGTGCTGAACATTGGCGAAACTGTTAAGGTKCAGGTTGTTCGTATCAACCCTGAAACTCAACGTATCAGCCTYGGTATGAAGCAGCTTGCTGAAGATCCWTGGWCCGGCATTGAAGTGAAATATRTTGTYGGYGMYAARTTCAMKGGTCTTGTAACAAACATCACCGATTATGGTGCTTTTGTTGANCTTGRGCSKKRNNTTGAWGGCCTCGTGCACGTTAGTGAAATGAGCTGGGTTAAGAAAAACATCCACCCTGGCAAGATCGTTTCTACTAGCCAAGAAGTTGACGTAATGGTTCTGGAAGTGGACCAGGCTAAGCGTCGTATCTCTCTCGGTCTTAAGCAGTGTGGCGACAACCCTTGGGAAGCGTTTGCTGAAAAATTCCCAACCGGCACTGAAATCGAAGGCGAAGTTAAGAACATCACTGAATTTGGTCTGTTTGTAGGCCTAGACGGCGATGTAGACGGCATGGTTCACTTGTCTGACCTTACTTGGGACCGCAGCGGCGAAGATGCCATTGCAGACTTCAAGAAGGGCGACACTGTGAAAGCTGTTGTTCTTGATGTTGATATGAAGAAAGAGCGAATCTCTCTTGGTATCAAGCAGCTTGACGGCGACCCATTTGCTGACGTGGCGTCTAAGAAGCGCGGCGAAACAGTATCCGTGACTGTTAAAGAAGTAACTGAGAACGGCCTTGAAGTTGAAGTTGGTGATACAGGCATGAAGTCCTTTATCCGCCGCTCTGACCTTTCTCGTGATCGTAATGATCAGCGCCCTGAGCGTTTCTCTGTAGGCGACAAAATTGATGCCATGGTTACTGGTATTGATAAATCTAGCCGCCGCGTGAACCTCTCTATCAAAGCGCTTGAAGTTGCTGAAGAAAAAGCGGCCGTACAGCAGTATGGTTCCAGCGATTCGGGTGCTAGCCTTGGTGATATCCTTGGTGCAGCGCTTAACAAAAGCAAAGAAGACTAATTTTTCTCACTACGAGAAACTTGGTTTGAAAGGCCGTCCCAATTCGGGGCGGCCTTTTTATTTGCGTCGAGAAAGCCTTAGAAAGCCCGTATTTGTTASSTTYTGAGGATRCCCNAMGGGKRRRNGRGARGCCGYCKSRYWRYCGTYTSRAKRYGTAAAAATTAACAATTTCCTAATACAAAAGGTTAAATACCCTTTCCTTTTAAAGACTTAGACTTGACGGCAGGCGGTTCTAGTGGCACGATTTAACTATCAGGTGCGGGTAAGCCCGGCTTGAGTGAACAAAGTGAACATGCCCAGGGGAGGTTGCTGATGATCAAATCCGAGCTGATTACGAAAATTGCCGAAGATAATCCGCACCTGTTTTACAGGGATGTTGAGCGCATTGTTTCCAAAATTTTTGACGAAATCACAGGCGCACTTTCTCGCGGTGACCGCGTSGAGCTCCGCGGTTTTGGAGCCTTTTCTGTGAAAACACGCCCTGCCCGTATTGGGCGTAATCCGCGTACTGGCGAAAAAGTTGAAGTTGCTGAGAAGCAGGTTCCTTATTTCAAAACCGGTAAAGAYCTGCGCGAGCGTCTTAACAAATAACGCTGCTTTTTCTCTGCGGGAATTTTCCTTATGGCCAAGTCGCTTAGCCTTCTGATTCGCCGTTTGGTGTGGGTCTTACTCGGTATTGTCTTGGTATTTTTTGCCGTCAATAACCGTGTTCGGGTGCCTGTTTCGTTCGATCCTCTGTTTGGCTCGGAGAATATCCCTATTTATATCATTTTGTTCGCCGGTATTTTTATAGGGCTAATGGTAGCTGCTGTGGTAACCAGCTGGCTACGGCTTGAAGGCTTCACCAAGCGCCGTAAGGCTGAACGCCGSGCTGATTATCTGGATGATCAAATGTCAGCAATGGCCGAAGATGCGCATCAGGTGCGTTCTGTACGAGCCCATAATGCGGCSAGCGAAGACGGGAGCGAGRATATTGCGCCGCCTGGTCAGCTTGCCAAACCTGATTAAAACAGGTTAAACCCACCGCAGCCCTGTGAACGCCCCTTCTGAAGGACCCTGCCTATGACATCCAACCCAGTCAAACCCAGTACATCGAAGCCCAGCATCTTGAAACCAAGTGACAGGATTTTCTGCGCGCTGGATACCACAGATACTARTRAAGCCGTTACTTTAGCTARACAGCTCAAGGGTGTGGTTGGCGGCKTGAAACTGGGRCTTGARTTTTTCTGTGCYAACGGCGCGGACGGCTTCAAAGCTGTCGCCGCCACAGGCATGCCGATTTTTCTCGACCTAAAATTTCACGATATCCCCAATACAGTGGCTGGCGCGATCCGGGCCGTGGCACCGCTAGCGCCGAAGATACTGACGATCCACACACAGGGCGGGCCAGAGATGATGCGCCGCGCTGCGGAAACCGCCGCTGAAGAAGCGGAGAAGCACGGCGTAGCCAAACCCTGGGTCACGGGCGTTACCATCCTGACAAGCATGGACGATGCTGATTTGGCCGCGATTGGCGTGAATGATGCTGTTGCCGATCAGGTGGCGCGCCTCGCAGCGCTTGCTGCCGCAAATGGCCTCGACGGCATGGTATGCAGCCCCAAGGAAATTGCTCTTGCCCGCGCAGCGACAAACGCAGGCTTTAAACTTGTGGTACCCGGCATACGGCCTCAAGGCAGTGCGGTGGGGGACCAAAAGCGTGTGATGACCCCGTCAGATGCYGTAACTGCTGGCGCAGATATACTGGTGATCGGTCGCCCAATTACGCAAGCAATTGACCCRAGRGCAGCAGCCGAGGCAATTGCGGCGAGCATCGACGGTTAAGGGATAATAGGTAAAGCCTCTGAACTATTGCTGTTAAACGATTTTTGAATTGAAAGATCAATAGCCAGCTGGTTGGAGAGGTTTTCATCAGMTAGCAGTTTGTTATTTGGGTGCTGAACTGAGCTCCGCCGCTTGGTTGCGAACAAAGTCTGCCAGTAAATTCCGGAACCACACCGCGCTTTGGTCGCGGTTGCCGCGTGTGTGCCAGGATAGGCCTATTTGCGGATGGCTGATCTGAAAGGGCAGGTCAAGGGTGACAAGCTTCTCGGCGCGCAGGGCCTCGGCAATCGTTATCCGGGGGGTCACGGTGATCAGATCTGTGCCAATCAATAAAGGGGCAATGGCTGAGAACGATAATACCGTCGCGGTCATTTCTCTACTTAACTGTTTGCGGGCAAGTAAGGTATCTATATTGCCGCTGGTCGCGCCAGAGATTGTAACCATCAAGTGCTTGGCTGCCAGATAACGCTCCATCGTTAGAGGCTTTCGACACAGTGGATGGCCTGCCCGTACCGCGCACACCATTTCATTATCAAAAATCCATTCGCTTCTGATTTGCTTGCTGTTCTTGGAAACCAGATCAACGACAAAATCAACGTCACCGTCGTTCAGCATGTCAGGTACTGTTCGAAGGAGAGGCACCGCATAGAGCTTTACCCACGGTGCTGCGATTTGCAGTTTGCGGAAAAGGGGCAGCCAAATCATATCCTGCATCATATCGGTGATGCCAATCCTGAAGCCGCGGGTCAGGTCAGCGGGCGCTGTACTTGTTTCAAACGCGCTTTGGCGAATGGCCGAAAGGTGGCTGTGCGTATCGTCCCACAGGCTTAACGCCCGCGGTGTTGGTTTAACGCCCCGGCCCTCTTTAACAAACAAAGGGTCATTCCAAACGGAACGCATACGCGCGACAGCATTGGAAACAGCGGGTTGCGTCATGCCTAGCCTATCAGCCGCAGCGGTGATTGATTGCTCCGTGATGACAGCGTCGAGTACCGCAAGCAGATTGAGATCCATTTTTTGCATACGCACATAATACATAGATTTATCTATGGGATATATATGTTTCTATAATTTGTTTCATGGAATGAGTTCGCTTATTTCTACGTCAACGGAGCGAACAACTGATCTGTTCGCTACTAGATTTTGACCTAACAGAAACACCGAAGAATAAGGACTTTCCAATGAAACAGTGGCACATCACCCCGAGCGATACTACTCTGAATCTTATTCAAAAGGACGTGGCTTTACCGGAGCCCGGTGTGGGCGAAATCCGGGTGAAAGTACGGGCGGTATCATTGAATTTTCGGGACCTTCTCGTCGCCGGAGGTAATTACCCCTCCGTTGGCCCGGACGGCGTTGTTCCGCTTTCTGACGGCGCAGGCGAAATTACSGCATTGGGTGACGGTGTTGAAGGCCTAAAGATAGGTGACCGTATTGTTAATACATTCTGGAGGGAATGGATGGATGGCCCTTACCGCGCAGGATTTTCCGACATGGGCGGCGGTATTGACGGCATGCTGGCCGAAGAAGTAGTTCTGTCAGCTGAGGCTCTGGTGAAAATCCCTGATTATATGAGTTACAGCGATGCGGCGACCCTTCCTGTTGCTGCGCTGACGGCATGGAATGCGCTGGTATACCGGGCTGAGATAAAGGCTGGTGATACGGTTCTGCTGCTCGGTACGGGCGGTGTTAGTATTTTTGCGCTCCAATTCGCCAAAAGCCTGGGTGCAACTATTATTATTACCTCTAGCAGCAACGACAAACTAACAAGGGCCAAAGCGCTCGGTGCAGATCACACGGTGAATTATAAAGAAACGCCAAACTGGTCGGAAGCGGTACTTGAGCTCACCGGCGGCATCGGCGTTGACGCTGTTATTGAAACGGGTGGCCCGGGCACATTGCAGCAATCCCTTGAAGCCGTGCGTGTCGGTGGGCATGTTAGTTTGATCGGCGTTCTTGATAGCCCCGAGGCAACCATTTCGCCGATACCTGTCCTGTTTAAATACCTGCGACTAGACGGCTTGATGGTTGGTAGCAGAGAAATGTTCGAAAGCATGCTGACCCACATGGATACGCACCGTATTACACCGGTTATAGATGAAAGCTTCCCAGTGGAGCAGGTTGAAGATGCCTTTGCCGCGCTTTCAAAGGGGGGCCATATGGGTAAAATTGTTGTCACTTTGTAAGGGCCGRAACGCTTAGCCAATAAGCGAATAGCTACCCAAAATTTAACCCATAAAGCAYCCAAAAGCGGTTTTTGGCACTGGATACTGCTGCCTGTACGCCGCGCAATTTGAATAAGGATAAGCCCATGAATTTGATCAAAAATACAATCATTGTTGCCGGTCTTACTGCGAGCCTAGCAGCCATTTTTTCAACCGCCGTATTCGCAGCGGAAGCCGAAACAAACAAAGAAGTGGCCGTTGGAATATTAGAACAAGGCCTTGTGAAAGGGGATACTGCCTTTCTCGAAAAAAATGTAGCGAAATCATATATTCAGCATAATCCAAATGCGCCAGGTGGCCTCGAAGGATTGCTAGGTCTCGTGGGATACCTAGGTACACTTGAAACGCCAGTTACCAGCCGACCTGTCCGTGTAATCCGCGACGGAGCATTGGTTGCGGTTCACAGCGAATTTGGTTTCGGCGGTCAGAAAGCGGTGGTAGATATTTTCCGCTTTGAAGGTGGCAAAGCCGTTGAGCATTGGGACGGCRTTCAAGCCATTCCTGCTGGTACGARAAGCGGCCGTACGATGCTAGATGGCCCGGCTGAAATTAAGGATCGCRACAAAACAGATATTAACCGTGCTCTTGTCAAAGGCTTTGTAACCGATGTGTTGATTAACGGCGAAGCTGATAAACTGACMCAGTATATCGGTGAGACATATCATCAGCATAACCCGCTTATAGCGGACGGTATTGAAGGCCTGGGTGAATTTATTGGCTACTTAGCGCAAAACAACATCTCTTTCTCTTACAAAAAAATCCATCAGGTCCTCGCCGAAGGGAATTTTGTAGTGACTTTGAGCGAAGGGGAATTGGCCGGAAAAATAACAGCCTTTTATGACATCTTCCGTGTCGCAGACGGAAAAATTGTTGAGCACTGGGATGTTATCCAGGAAGTACCTGTACAAATGGCGCACGGGAACGGAATGTTCTAGGTGATATTTTAACTAATTAGCTTTGAACCAAAAAATGAGCCACTCAGGGATTACACTCTTTGAGTGGCTCATTCTTGGTAAGTGGCTCGCAGCCAGGTCCGGGCTTGAAAAGCACGGCCAATGTTAATAAAAAATTTCTAGCCAATTGCCTCTAAACGCTGAAGGGGTCTATTCTGCCCTGCGAAAGTGTGTCTGGTTTTGATTTAAACCTATCAGGACTCCCGCGAKGTGCRAACCGCSGCCGATATCGGAACKGTTGCGGCGARGTTACAAAAAGGCAGGGGAAAAGCTAGAACCTTGCCGGCTCAGCTGTGCAGCGCTAGCCGATTTAACCCTGAGCTTCGATCTGTTTGAAAAGCGCAGTCTTGGCCGTAGAAAAATGAGTATTATCGTCAAGGGCGACAGCCAGAACCATTGCTCCTTGCAAGGTACTGATGGTTTGCGCAGCCATGTCTGCAGCCTGTGCTKGGCCCATATGAACCGCCAGAGTTTCAGTGGCCCAGCCGAGCACGCTCGTGAAAAACTGCCTCACTTCAGTGGCTACGTCCTCAGGCAAGTGGCGGATCTCAGCGCCTAGTTTGGTACAAAGGCATACGCTGTCTCCGTTGAGAAGCGCAGCTTTGTAGGCTTGTGCCAAGCGGCTGATCCCGTCCGTGACAGCGGCATTGTCTGCGAAGGGATCACCCAGATGGGCCATGATATTCTTCGTATAGCGCCGCACGAGTGCGCGGCCTAAATCAGATTTCTGCGGGAAATGATAATGYACGCTGGCRCTTTTCACGCCCACTTCMRTSGCWATYTCGCGGAARCTAACGGCTGAGAAACCGCCCCGCCGCATATAGCGTTCAGCRACATCAAGRATTTCRRTCGCCTTGGGCGAATATGKKRTTTGTKYGGTCATGGYTRCACTATCTACCGAAAGATAGGYGCTTGACAAGCTTTGTTGTTTTGCTTATCTACCTATCAGTAGATAGATTACTTTGAAAAGGAACGATCAATGAAAGTTTATGATTTTAAAGGTTTCCCAAATCCGGCCCGTGTACGCTTGGCGCTGGCTGAAAAAGGCTTGCATGATGACGTGGAGTTTATTCCAGTTGATGTTCCGGGCGGCGAGCATTTGMAGCCRGARTTTCTWGCGATCAAYCCGTCYGCCGCTGTGCCTGTAATGCAGCTTGAAGACGGCACGATTTTATCCGAATCGACTGCCATTACCGAATATATTGATCATCTGGCTGGTGAACCGACACTTACAGGCACAAGTGCTAAAGAGCGCGGCGTCATCCATATGGTACAGTGCAAAATTGAAAACGGGTTCCTAGATGCTGTTGCCCACTATTTCCACCACGCAACACCCGGCCTTGGTCCCGATATTGAAAAAGATCAGAACGCCAGCTGGGGCGAGAGGCGCAAGCTAGTAGCCATTAAAACCATGCATTGGATGGAAACCCAATTGCAGGATAAGGATTACATGGCAGGCAGCAGCTTCACTGTAGCTGATATCACCGCCTTTGCTGGTTTTGCCTTTGCGGCCTTCGCAAAAATTGACCTGCCAGAAGAATGCGTAAAGCTTAAAGCATGGCACCAGCGAATTTCTGCGCGTCCAAGTGTGGCAGTATTAGCGTAAACTCTTACATTGCTTGGTGGGACACAGCGGTGCCCCTCCAAGCCTGAGGAACCACCGATGGATATCAATGCAGATTTCTCAAAGCGCGTTGCAGTACATTCGGCTGATTTGCCGTGGTTACCTTCGCCGATGGCGGGCGTCAACCGGCGAATGCTGGACCGACTTGGGGACGAGGTGGCGCGTGCCACTACTATTGTGCGCTATGATGCAGGCAGTAGTTTCGCGCCGCATGTTCACACGGGCGGGGAAGAGTTTCTTGT
>JAESRJ010000018.1 GCA_016764715.1 Kordiimonadaceae bacterium
CGCAATCGCCGTCGCTAAAACAACTTTGCGGCGCCCCCTTGCAGCAGGAGAAATAGCCTGATCTTGTTGCTTGGGTGTGAGGCGGCCATAAAGCGCTGCAATATCTGTCGTATCTGTCACCAGCGCAGACAGACGCTCAGAGACGCGGCAAATTTCTGCTTGACCGGGCAAAAACACCAAAATGGAACCATGCTCCTGGCTAAGGGCTGTCATCACTGTTGACACGACATGATCCTCAATGCGGATACCAGGTTTTGGCGGCACATAGTGCGTTTCTACAGGGAATGCACGCCCCTCGCTTATAATCACCGGTGCATCAGACAACAGTTTAGACATATGGGTGCTATCAAGCGTTGCGGACATAATGAGTATGCGCAGTTCCGGCCTGAGTACCGCGGTATCTAGAGCTAAGGCCAGACCTAGGTCGCCATCAAGGCTACGCTCGTGAAATTCATCAAAAATTACAATCGCGACGCCGCCCAGTTCTGGGTCATCGAGGATCATGCGGGTAAAAACACCCTCAGTCACYACTTCAATCTGCGTTTTAGCACTCACGCGCGTATCAAGTCGCACCCGRTATCCAACAGTTTCGCCAACTTTTTCACCGAGTGATTKTGCCATATAGTGCGCGGCSGCTCTGGCTGCAATGCGCCGTGGTTCCAACATGATTATGCGACCATTCGCTCGCCAATCAGCGTCAAGCAGACGAAGCGGGACGCGCGTGGTTTTACCAGCGCCCGGCGCCGCGACCAAAATTGCAAACGCGTTGTCGCGAAGCGTTGTGGTGAGCTGCGGTAGCACTGCGTCAATGGGGAGGGGGGTACCGGCCTTAGTCATGCACCTTACATATTGGAAATACCCCACACTGCAAAGCATTATTGGCGTGCCAAGGCAACAATGAGGGGAAAGCTGCCGTTGGACCCTATTGAAGTTTTCCTTTGGATCAGCGGCATAGGGACACTGAAAACCTACTCCTACCTTTGAGCTTCCTTCAGCTTGTCGATTTTGTGACTTTTTGTATTGCCGCAAAACCGTTCTAGAAGCCCAAAAGCGTTCTAGAAGACTGGCAGGCAGTTTGACCGCCTATAGATCACATAGCTGCCATAGGCCGTCAGATCCCCTATGGCTCCTAGTCATCAGGAGCAGAAATTACAATAAAGGAACGTTTAAGGGTGTCTGCAATTGCTCAGATCGCAAACCTCAAGTACGGGTGTCTCTGACGTATGCTTCTCGCCAACGGCAGCCTTTGCACATAGCAAGACTGACACGTCGAGTACCTTAAGCTGCTGTTAATGTTTGTCCATTCTCAAGGAGAAGGTTTTTCGGAGACCGCCATGTCTAGGGTGTCTTGGCTTGACGTCTTATGTATCGGGGCTTTTTTACGGGGTTCATTACGTACTTTGCTTCACTTGAAATAGATCGATCTTTGTGTACGAAAATATCAAGATGCTCTTGCTGAAAATCCTATTTCCTCAGCCCATTTACGGGCTATAGGGCTTACACTTTAGTCCCTGTTGCTCTGGTGTCATCACCAGATCCCACCTGAAATCAATTCAGAAAAAGGCACAGGAGGCCGCATATTCCAACAATCAAACAAGGGAGGTGTCGCAGAGGTAGTCTGGGGCAACAACCTAAGTTTTATCGCAGCAACTGCAATCACCCTCGCGGTCATGCAGGCGTTTATCGCGCTCTGCGCCGATRCGGTCCATCTGCTCTTTAACACGGTCCATTTCTTCTTTAGCGAGAATTGCTGGTGTTCCAGCCATTGTTGCTTTCAGCCAAACTTCCGCACACCATTCGAGCGTGATCGCTCGCGCGCAAGCTTTTTCGAGCGTGTCGGCTACCGTTAGGGAGCCGTGATTTTTCATCAGCACAGCGCTTTTGCCGGGTAAAACACTGATGACAGAACGGGCAAGCTCGGGTGTGCCAAAAGTTGCGTAGGGTGCAACCGGGATGGCGCCGCCCAGATCGGCCAACTGRTARTGGATCGCRGGCAATTCATCTGTCAGTGTGGTTAGTGCCGTCGCATGCACTGAGTGGGTGTGAACGATGGCCGCTATCGACGGGTCACTGGCGTAAACAGCCAAGTGCAGCGGAGTTTCAGAGGATGGTAACAACGCACCGTCGACTGCCTCCCCAGATAGGTCGAGCACGCAAATGTCTTCAACTTGGAGGTTTTCGTAAGGCMTGCYRCTGGGCGTAATAAYGACATGGTCCCCAACTCGGATACTCACGTTGCCCGACGTATTCACCACCAGTCGGTTGGTCAGCAGCGACAAAGCTGTTTGGGCTACCTGTAGTCGTTCTTCATTATGGAGCACTAGCTTGGCCATGACCTTATTCTCCCGATTGCAGAGAAACCATAGCGTCAAGTGCGATGGTTATCGCATTTTCTATACCACGGTTGCGGGCACCTGCATTTGGCACCGTGTTGCCGCTAGCAACATTGTCTACATACCCGTCGATACTGAAGATGCAGCCCGCGGGGACCTTATGCAAGTGCGCAAGGGTCAAAACTGCGGCGGCTTCCATTTCGAAAGCCAGGATACCGGCGTCGCCGTATAGTTTTCTGTCTGCTGCGAGGCTCGGACAGCTAAACGCATCGGACGTGTGCACAATCCCGGTGTGAATAGATGCATCAGTATTACGCGCAGCCTCTATGAGCGCACGTGTAACACCAAAGTCAGCTACAGCTGGGAAGATCGCTGGGATGAATTTATGAGAAACGCCTTCATCTCTCACTGCTCCGGTGCCGATCACCAAATTGCCAGGCTGCACACTACTGGTTGCCGAGCCCGCGGTACCAACTCGAATAGCCGCTTTTACACCCAGTTTTGCTAAATCCTGAATGACCATCGCTGCGCCAGGGCTGCCTAGGCCTGTTGAAATAACGGAAACATCGATGCCTTTGTAGCGCCCTGTATACGAATGAAACTCGCGGTTCGCCATAACCAGATGGCCACCTTCGAACCATTCATCGGCGATGCGCGCGGCTCGGCCAGGATCTCCCGGCAACAGAACATAAGGCGCGATCTCCCCGACCAAACAGCGGGTAGCACGGCACGCAGCACGTTCCTTGTCGTCAACATCGGGCAGTCCATCATTTAGTGTGCGCCATGCGGTTTTTATTGTCACCGTTTCTCTCCCGTTAATTTCCGCTCATCCTAGAGTAGCTGTCCAAGTTATTTTGACAAAAATACAAGTAACCTATACAGTTTAGCCAGAATTAAATTATACAAAATGTCTAAATATGTCATCAAAAAAGTCAAGAAATACTGCGCCTAAAGAAATCTCTGGTTTTTGCCTGGAATTTTCTGCTGGGCCTGGCGTAGCTGGCGAGCAAGCGCCTCATGTAAAAGCAGCGGAAGCGGCCTTTAGCGGCGCCAATTTTGAGAAATCTTCAAACGGTATTGTCACGACCGTGGAAGGGTCTTTACCCGATCTTGCGCAAGGTCTGGCCGAGGCCATCCTTCAAGCTTTTGAGAACGGCGCGACACATTTCCGCACGGTTATTAGAACGAGTGAYGAACTGTCCGCTGAAGGTCGACAGCATATTGCYGCGATGGAGCGCGTGGCACACAGYTTGGGCGGAGAAGTTATCGCGGCGCGCGACGCCACCCCTGAAGACATACCCCTTGAATGGGACAATAAGCTAATCGCCGCAGTCCGTAGCCAGCCGGGAAGCCTTAGGAAACAAGAAAGCCTATCGCCTACCCTGCAGCAAGTAGAAGCAAAATTCGGCTCCCTGCATTCTCTGACACGCCAGCAAAAGCGGGAAGTCATAGGCTGGCTTGATGAGCGGCAGGTTTTTCAGGTCAGGAAATCTGTAGAGCTAATTGCTGTACGCATGAAGGTTAGCCGTGCAACAGTTTATAACTATCTTAACGCCATTCGAGGTCAATAAGCTGGCGGGTGGTGGGCGCCGAAATCAGACGATAGCCCCGGCCACTACCTCCGGCGCTGCCACATAAGATGCTATATCACTAGGTGTAAAAACACCCTTGTCCGTTATGATTTTTGTCACCAAATCAGCGGGTGTAATGTCAAACGACGGATAAAGGCCCGTAACCCCTTCGGGCGCCGTGCGCTGCCCAGCCCAATGAATAATTTCGTCACCGTTTCGGTATTCTATTTCAATGTCRGCTTCGGTGAGGCTTTTCACATCGGGCCCRCTTTGCCGCAGYGTATAATARGGTAMGCCGTTGGCGCGCGCCGCWARSGCATATTGATACGTGCCWACTTTGTTGCATACRGTGCCGTCCATGCAAACCCGGTCTGCTGCWGTAATGAAGGCGTCAATTTTGCCTTGGCGCATCAATAGGCCGCCCATGCCGTCCGTAATCACCTGTGTTTCAAAACCGGCTTGGTTTGCACATAGTGCAGTCAGCCGCGCGCCCTGTAGGTAAGGCCGCGTTTCGCTACAAATAACGGAGATRTTTTTSTTGCGRCGYTTCGTTTCCATCAATAGGTAGACATAAGACCTGTCGGGGAAACAGTGGGTTAAAATTGTTGCGCCGTCTGGCAATAAATCACAAATATTTTTGCCCGTCTCATAGCCTTGTTTGGCCAAGGCAACGGCACCCTGATCCACCACTGCCAGAATTGCTGACTGTAACGGCGTGCCGTTTGTTGCTGCTCTCTCAGCGGCACGCAAGCATGCCGCCATCATGCGCTGGATAGCCAGCCCTGTTGGACGCGTGGCGATCAGCCGATCAGCCGCTTGCCGAATGGCAGTGAGGTCACTCTCTGGGTGTTCAGATGCGCTGAGCGCGAGGCCGTATCCGGCAGCTATWGARATAGAAAATGCGCCTTGAATGGCCATCKCYTCTATRGCGYYTGCTACRTCTTCGGTGGTGAGCAGCTGCAGGTATTGTTCCTGAAGCGGCAACGCCCGGCGGTCCAACATGTTTACGTGGTCGCCGCACCAGTCTGCCATCCCCGAACGCCGCATGGGCAATGGGATCTCTGTTTCCGCGAAAACACCTTCTAATCCAAGTATGGGGCTGCTCATAAACTCAAATGTCCTCGCCAGYAYGTTTGCAGGCCGCCGYAAAAGTTTCCTCAACGATGTTTCGCTGTGGGTTGCTGCCCCCCAGCAATACTGAAGCTTGCACGAGCGGTTTCAGCGTACCGGCGCAGTTGCCGTACTGACCTTGGGAAAAGGCCCAAAACCCTTGGTTCAGACCGGAAAGAAGGTCCGCTGTGGTGCTATTTTCCAATGCACTGAATTCTTGTTCCAGTTTATTAAAAAGAGCGCGGGAACAACTTAGCGCCGCCAGCATAATTTTATGGATATCCGCGAAGACAAAGCCCGCATGCGGGTAGTGCTTTTCTGCATAAACCCACATACCCTGCCAGAATTTTTCCGGCATCGGGTGACCGTGTAGTAAGCAGCGCCACAAAATAGAGGCATTGTCAGAAAAGGTGGTCAAGGGCATCGGGTCTGAAACGTCAGGATCAAGCACATCACCGTAAAGCGCGATTAATGTTTCTGTTGTCATCGCCCCTTTTTCAAAACCAATAAGAGCCGCATGCCAACTCAAATGGTGGCACATATCGGATGTTCTGCCATCACTTGAAATCCAGCCAGTTAAAAAATCCTGCCCTTCATCTAGGGCACCTTGTTCTAGCTGGAGGTGACTAAGCGCATGAGCACAGTTGCCATTTCCTTTGAGGGAAAATGCTCGGTTCACAGTTTTTTCTGCCGCGTTTAGATCTCGGGTTTCTGAAAGCATAAAGCCAGATGTCGCCAAGAACCACCAATCGTCTTCGGGCCAACGATGTTGGTACTGCTTCAGCAGATCCACATTTTCCTGTCGCCAGTTTGGGCTGCCACTAAACGCCAGTTGGCCAAACGGCCCGACAAGAAAGGAAAAAACAAATACATCGGTCGGCCATATTTCCATATGCGCCAACGACCGAGCCTGCGCGTCTGGTCTGAACCGCAGGGATGCGTCGGTCACGTCTATCAACGATGCTTCTCTGGCCGTAAGCATGCTTTTTAAAGTCCGGGCTTTTCTAAGATGGTCCAGTGCTTCTTTGGGAAAACCGTGCACCATTAACTGGCGCGCAAGTGTTACATGTGCCAGGGCAAAACCTGGGTCATGAGCCACTGCCCGGCGCAGCTCGGGAATGCCGCTGTGGTCAAAGGACAAGCTCATTTCCATACCCTGAAGCCAGCATTCAAACGCAGCGCCAGTAGCGCTAACGTTTAGGCCGTAAGGGTCTTGTGAATACGTCAAAGTTTGCTCCTACAGATCAAATGCTATCGAGCGCCTGTTCGAGGTCAAATAATAAGTCTTCGATGTTTTCAATACCYACCGATAACCTGATGAGACCTTCCGTAATGCCGGCGGCCTCGCGTTCCTGGCTTGGCATTGAATGATGCGTCATCAAAGCTGGAATTTGGATCAGGCTGTCTGTCATGCCAAGGCTTATCGCTATGGTTGGGATCGTTAGGCAATCTAGTAGTTGTCGCGCCTTTTCCTGACCGCCCTTAAGCTCAAACGAAACCAGGCCGCCAAAACCATTGTGCATCTGTTTTTTCGCGAGGTCATGGTATGGATTGTCTTCCAGCCCAGGATAAAGCACCGTTTTCAATTTAGGGTGAGTTTGTAAGAAGCGAGCGATCGCCATGGCATTGCTAGAATGGCGCTCCATGCGAAGTTCGAGCGTTTTGAGGCCCAAGTTTACCTGCCAGCTATCACTTGGGCTAGCCGTTGAGCCAAACTCGGACGCCAATTGGCCGAGCTCCCCGAAAAAACTCACATACCCCGCATGGCGGCTGGCAATGGCGCCGCCGGTTACGACCCCGTGGCCGCCTAGATATTTTGTGGARGARTGCACCACAAGATCGGCGCCAAAGGTTAAAGGTCTTTGGTGATAGGGTGTTGCAAACGTATTATCGACGATCAGCCACGCATCATTTTCGTGGGCTAGATCAGCGAGTTTTTTGATGTCCTGCAGTTCCATTGTTGGGTTGGCAGGGCTTTCAATATAGACCACCTTTGCGTCGGGCACCTTATGAAATGCCTTTTCCCATTCCTCAAATTCGAAACTATTCACAAACTCCACTTCGATGCCGTACCGCGGCGCAATTTCTGACCAAAATTTGTGGGTGCCGCCATAAATACTGGATTGCACCAGCGCTTTATCACCGGCTTTGAGCCTAGAGAAAACCGCAGCAGTAATGGCCCCCATACCCGACGCCGTTATGTAAGCGCCAGCAATATCCTCGGGGTCCTTGTCCGGGTTAGCAGCGATCAGATCGTAACCCTCAAGCCGCGCTATTTTCTGCGCTAGATGGATCGAATTGGGGTTTCTGCCGCGGGTGTAAACATAGCTATCCTTATCGCTATGCGTAAAAGCGTCCGTCGCAGACTTTACATCATCGAAGGTGAATGTTGTGGTCTGATAAATTGGCATGACATGGGCGCGCAAATGGTGACCATGTTCACCCGTATGATTAAGCAAGGTGCCCATACCCAGATTTGATTTCGCTTTTATCATTGATTGCCTCACCAGATAGCGACATTTGCATCATTCAGAAAAAATAATAGACAAAATGTCAATTTTAAATTAGATTTTTTGTATAAATTAAATTGGACATTTTGTCAATTACAGCAGGCGGTTTCYATTCWGGCCATYAAGGGRWTRCGSCCWTAAAACTGAAGCCGCTYTACGCTCMAWRTGGYCYGATCCAAACGGGGAAGAGAAATTATGTCTCACGAGCCTGCAGCGAACGGCGAACGGTCCCTTGGCTTTTGGGATCTACTCAGTATTTCGGTGGGTCAAATCATCGGCGCTGGCATTGTTATTTTGACCGGCATYGGTATCAGCATTACAGGCTACGGCACRCCCTGGACTTTYTTTCTCGCCTTAGCCATTGTCGCCTTGCCTACCTTATGTATAGCGGCTTTGGGGGCCGCTGTGCCGTCTACCGGCGGCACCTATACCTATGTTCGCGATTTAATCAGTCCCAAAATCGCGTTTCTCTATTTGTCGCTGTTGGTTGCGGGGCAATTGGTGTTGGCAACTTATGCCATTGGGTTCGCAGACTATGCCCAGGAATTTCTGCCTGGCGTAGATATGAAATTTGTCGCGTTCGCTGTGATGACATTCTGTTTCGCCGCGAACCTTTTCGGTATTAAAAGCGCCGCACAATTTCAAAAATTTATGGTCATCGTGTTGCTGGTTTCGCTTATTGCCTTCATCGTTTACGGCTTACCACTTGTAAAAGATTATTCAAATTAYACYCAGATGGATAARGTTTTRCCRAGCGGSATCGGCGGRTTTATCTCGGCCGCCTTCATTATGCGGTTTGGTTTGATCGGCAGTGAATTTGTATCAGAGCTYGGYGGAGAGACCCGTRATCCCGGCAAAACCATTCCGAGRGTGATGATGACATCCCTTGTGGTTATTACTTTTCTTTATGCCGCGGTTGGGGTTGTCGCCACGGGCGTTTTACCGTTGCCTCAGGTACAAGGGCAATCGCTTGCTTTCATTGCTAAAGAAATTTTCCCACCTGCTGTTTACATGTTTTTTGTCTTGGGCGGTGTCATGCTGGCGCTTGTCACCTCCCTGAACGCCATCTTCGCCTGGTGCACCAAAGGCCTYTATATGGCAGCACAAGATGGCTGGTTACCTATTGGCTGCGCGCGTAAAAACCGTTTTGGCACACCCTATATCCTTTTGACGGTTTTTTATCTGGTTGGTATTTTCCCAATCGCTACTGGCATGACACTCGAATATGTCACCATATTAGGGAATGTTGTCGGCATCATCTTCGGCATTATTCCAGCRCTCGCGCTGTATAACTTATATGACCGGAACCCAGAGGCGTATGAGCGCGCGCCCTTTAARSTTCCTAAGCCAGCGYTGAAAATATTGCCCGTGACCGCAYTCTGTGTCTATGCCTACGGRGCGTACCTCAGCTTCACAGGCTTTATTRAACCGCCRCATATCGTTGTCTTGATWGTATATGTGTTRCTWACYGGAGCCTATATTTGGTGGCGYTTCCCYCATGTTAAAAAACAAKGCRCGCCTGAMACAGTGCCGTATCAAGAGACACAAACAACTTGATGCACCCCACTTGGCACAAAYGCTGAGGGGYACAAACGCCGAAACGAAGGAAACTTGGTTCATGTTTAGCTCTAAAAAAATACTGACCATCAGTATGGTTTGCGGTTTTTTGCTCCATTCTGGTGCTGCGTTAGCCGAAGATGCTGGGGCCAAAAGCGTGGCATTGATTAATCAGCTGAGTGAGCAAGTGGCAACCAGTGCCACCGCGTGGCGGCATGACTTTCATGCCCATCCCGAATTGCCAAACCGCGAGTTTCGCACCGCTGGTATTATTGCCGAGCATTTGCGGAAACTCGGGTTTAATCAAGTTATAACCGGCGTTGCCCATACGGGTGTTATCGGTGTTCTTAAAGGGCAGCATGATGGCCCTGTTGTTGCGTTGCGTGCTGATATGGATGCGCTGCCCGTGACCGAGAAAACAGGGCTGCCTTTTGCSTCAAAAGCCMGGGCRACCTAYTAYGGCCGCGATGTTGGTGTGATGCATGCGTGCGGTCATGATGCCCATGTGGCAATTTTGATGGGCGCAGCATCAGTGCTTTCCGAAATGCGGGCGCATATCAAAGGAACAGTGCTTTTTGTCTTCCAGCCAGCAGAAGAAGGCCCTCCTCAAGGGGAGGAAGGCGGCGCCCGGCTGATGATTAAAGAAGGCATTCTATCGGAATACGGTGCGGTTGACGCTATTTTTGGTTTGCATGTATGGCCAGGGCCTGCCGGGCAGATATTATACCGGGCCCGCGGTGCGATGGCAGCCGCGGACGGCTTGCGTATCACCGTGAAAGGCAAGCAGACCCACGGCGCATCCCCGTGGCGCGGCATTGACCCGATCATTGTYTCYGCCCAAATTATGACCGCGCTTCAAAYGATCCCCAGTCGSTCSCTYGATATTACCAARGCACCGTCGGTGATAACMATTGGYAGCATCCACGGYGGCGTGCGCGGCAATATCATTCCCGAAGAAGTGAAAATGGAAGGCACCATCCGCACGTTTGACCCTGATGTGCGGCAGGTACTTTTAGCGCGCCTTAAAACCAGTGTGAAAAACATTGCCGAAGCAAACGGCGCCGAGGCTGAAGTGGAGATCATTGAATATGCGCCCGTTACCTATAATGACCCGACGTTAACCAAACAGATGGTGSCAAGCCTTATMCGGGCGCTTGGCCGCGAGAATGTTGCGGAAGGCCCCCTGATAATGGCAAGTGAGGATTTCTCCTTCTACCAACGTAAAATACCTGGCTTGTTTGTTTTTCTCGGCGTTAACAAAGCGGGCGTTAGCGCCGAWGAMGCAGCRCCCAACCATTCCCCTTATTTTCACGTGAATGATGCTGCTTTGAGTGCTGGCATAAAGGCGCTGTCCACTATGGCGGTCGATTATCTTGCTGGCTCCGCAGAGGMATCRTAGCSYCAGCGGCAGACACTATTCCAGCAATGAAGTCACCCGAGGGATGGTGCAGCAGCACTACCGATGTAATCCTTCATCAGARAGCTTTGGGCCCTTGAGTTTGATTGTATGACCTTGCAAACATGTTCGCGTGCGTGCGCCGGTACGCCTTGCTTTAGCACCTCCCTAAAAGTGCCCCCTTCCGCAACGTTTCAAAAGCCTGTTTGCTTCAATGATTTCGAAGCGTTTCTGACTAAACGATTCAACTTGAATAGAAGTTTAGTCCCCTTTGCGCCAAGAAGAGACGTTCAGCCTGACAAGCAGCTTGACCGCTTATAGATTATATAGCTGACGTAGGCCGTCAGGCCGCCAATGTCTCTTAGTCGCCAATGGTTAAACCCTTTCAATCAGTGTACAATTACGAAGGCTAGCAAACTTGTGAAACGCCATTGCATTCTGTGCGCAAAAACAGCTCGTGAATTTCTGATACTCAGACGGAATTCCCATACTGTATATTAAGCGCGTCAGAACTTACCCATGTACCCTTTGACAAATGCCTCGCGTACGGGGATCTGTCGCCGCTCGAAATCCACATATTGCCATTTGAGGCCATCAATCTCGCTGGAGCGCAGCTCGGTGAAGAAACGCACGATATAATAAGTGCGGTAATCTGGGCGCACATTCCTGAGCAGCTTTTTAACTTCATCTAGGGAGAAAGGCTCCACTTTGGTGCGCGGCTCCTTGAGCGGCTTAATGTTGCGCCAGGGGTTGTTGAAGTCATACCGGTCCGACGCCTCGGTGAGGATCATCCTCAGCGGTGTTATGATGTGATTGACGCGCGACGCCGACATGGTGGACGCCTTACCCATCCCCGGCAGCCGAGCAAGCGACACACGAAACTCCAACAAGTTCGCCTTGACGATTGAAGTCCGACGACGCTTGCCAAATTCGGGGATCAGATACTTATCCAGGCTAATACAGACCGTATCCGCATAAGACATGCGCCATTCCACCCGCTTCTCATCAAACCAGGTCTCTGCAAAACCGGCAAAGATCTCGTTGCGTTCGACTTGAAGCTCCCTATCACTTGAGCTTGTAGAGTTTAAACTAATTTGTCGTATTTATGCGACATTATTGAAAGAAATTGATGCCGTGTTAAGAATCTGAGTCAAAGAACCTAGGTCAGACAAACAGTTTGATGAGGGTAGGCGTGTCACTTTTGGGGAAGTTTCTGACGCCACAGGCATCCGCCGCGCAACACTGTCAAAAATTGCTAACCATCAGGGTTACAATGCAACGGCTGATGTGATCGATCGCCTCTGCACGTTCTTTGAAGTGCCTATACAAGACCTGATAACGCATGTTCCAGACCGCGAAGGCTAGCACTCCCTTTCTCTGTTAGAGATTTTGATGCAATATCGGCATGGTCCCAATTTGGCCCCAAACGCGGAAAAGTGCGTCAACGCACGATTCAACCCCAGCTAAATCATTGATTTTATTGGAAGGTAATGGTGCACCCGACGCGATTCGAACGCGTGACCTCCGCCTTCGGAGGGTTATCTTCTAAGGTTTTCAGGTGCTTTCTATCCGGGATTATCAGGGATAATCCGGGACTATCCGGGATGCATTTTGGCAGGGCCATACAACATGGTCAATTAAAGCGCATCACTTGGGCACCAAAWCGTTCTCAAGAGGAGATATCAGAAGCGATGCCTGCCTCGATTACTCAAAACGCATCRGAGCTAAAGAAAATTGGTGTTTCTAYAGCCGCTGCAAACGCCGATAGCTGCTTGCAATTTCATGTCAAGGGTTACGATCAAGCATGTATGCCTGCTTGATTTTGGGGTCGCTTTGAAAGGCTGTGCTAGCTGTGGAGCTAATGTGACAATACCKTTTTACCTCTTACACRCTGCATTGCCGTCTGGAGCCTCCACACATCGGGTATTTTCAACTCGCGGTTTATGAGATTTCTCTGGAGGCGAACACCTTGTCTCTTCGTCATCACATAAGGGCTACCTGTTCGGCAGATTGCATGTCGAAATTTTGTATGCCGCAATATGACGGGAGAAATCAAAACATGTTTTCTAGCCTTTTCCATGCATGGACTTTGGCCCTCCTTGCCAGCTCTGGCCTGCTCAGCGCAGGGGCGATTGCCGACGGTATAACAGAACCGAAATTGCTGGCGGGGCAAGGCTATAGCGAATATTGGGAGCAGCAATTCCTGTTTGATAACGGCACATTTGCAACCAGCCAGTTTCTGATCACCAATCTGCCGCTTAGCACACACCACGGACTTAYGGTCGCAACATTAAAGGTACCCGGTGAAGAGACTATCGTAATCAAAAACGGGCGTCGCAAAAGCGGGTGGCAATATGCAAAAGGGGATGAGCCGCAGCTATCCATTTTTCAACACAGACTGGCAAGTGCTGACTTAGGTTTTTTAGTACGGCTTGATAACACTGCGGCTGAAATGGATCTATTATACCGCGCGAACAGCCGAGCCATTTCGCTGATCAGTGAAAAGAATAACTTGGGGCTACCTGCGGTAACTCTTTATGCACCTACTGCACAGGTATTCGGACGGTGGCGTAAGGGCCCCGAACTTGGCGGCSAAGGATATGGCGGGGAATGGTCTTCCTTAGGTTTTGGTCGAGGCTACGGTATCCATGTAATTCAGCGACAAGACATAAACATAAAAGTTAGACGCTGGGTTCGTATCTCGTCTGTTTCCAATCAAAATATCTACGAGCCCATTATGCACCTTTTCGAAACTCATACAGGAGAGCAGTATGCTGTTTTAGCCCTCGTTTCAGGTTATGGAGAACATTATACGTTTGAAAACATCGGGTTCATCGCAGGAAGGCAAGACGGACAGTGGTTCTTAACGGCACATAGCGAAACTATGTCAGTAAGCGGTACGATTGAATTCCAGCAAAAACTAGAAGTATTTGAGCTAAGCAAAGAGCTAACCGTAATCGAAAAAATGGTCGCAGGATCAACCGCCGATATTGTCCGGTCGCGATCTATTGCGCATTTTTCCTTAGTGCTGGATCAGCAAGGTACAAAAACCAAACTCGAGGGCAGAGCACTCTTCGAAGATATTATGTTTGGCAAAAAAAATAAAAAGAGGCGGCGGACTCGGCGCTAAGCCGAGTTTGCAGAGGACTTCAATGTACGACGAAAAGATCAACGCGTCAAAATGAAGCCATCAAAATTTTCGTTCAATAAATAAGCCAATGGTCCTCGGTCTTGGTGGTGTGATTTGGTTGACGTCGCCCAGTGTAAAGCTGTTCCCGAATGAAAAGGTATTTGCGCTGCTATCAGTCAGGTTTTGGACGAAGATACCAAATTTCCATCGGTCATTTGAGATTTGCAAGGTGGCATTTGCGATGCCGTAGCCGCCCATTTGCATAGCGTTCCCCGTCCCGAACGTAAGGGATGATTTGCCAGTATACGCATAATTTGCACTGGCAGTGGCGCCCCAGTTCCTGCCAAGGCTAAATTGATATAAAAGCGCTAAACTTGCCGTGTTTTCCGGTATTGCGGGCAAGCGGTCCCCTACATTTGCGCCGAGAAATTCGTTGCCGTCTAGCAATTTAGAGTCGTTCCAGAAAAGAGAGCCTCTAATCTCCAGGCCAGCGAATGGGTTTGCGGAAAATTCGACTTCGTAACCCAGGCTGCGCGCGTTCCCGACGTTAACCACAAAAGGAAAACCTGATGTCGCAATCTGATCAGATTGGATATCAAACCAGCGAACATAAAAAGCGGAAAAATTGAGTGAAAGCCTTCGGTCAAACCAGTAAGATTTTAGCCCAACTTCATAATTTAGGAGCAGGTCATCTGAAAATTCTGTTGTTTCAAGGTTTGCTGGGACTTCATCTGGATCAGCAGCAATAATTGCCTCAAGCGGAGTGTTTAAGTTGATGCCACCTGGCCTGAAACCAGTGGAAATCTGTGCGTAAGTTTGCACCGATCTGCTCCACTGGTAGCGCGCCGCAAGTTTTGGGATCAATACTGTGCTCTTGCGATCTCGGATCACCTGTGTGGTTGCTTCTGAAATCCGGGACGTAAAATCTACATCTAAATCGCTCTGCGCAAAACGGAGGCCGCCTGTGATACTAAATTTGTCATCAAAATGGTACGTAGCTTCACCAAAGAAGGCCAGGTCATCAGTTGCTTCTGTTCTGCTTTGTAGGAAAACAACCTCAGCCACTGAGCTGGGTGATATTTGCACCAGTGCACTGTTGCGATTTTCATTTCGGTCTAGAAAGTACGCACCGATCAGCCATTCAAAGCGGCGTCCTTCCTCTGACTGAAACCGCAGTTCCTGACTGATGGATTTGATACCGTCTCGGGCGAAAAAAGGAATGGACCCCACCGGGAAGGCCGATAAGGAATCTACGTTAAGAGTGAACTCGGCCAAGTCATTTGCGGATAAAAATTCACCGTCGTCTAGATCAAATCCAACGGTAAAACGGGAGCCCGCCGTTGCGTCGGAGGTTTCTATAATAGTCCGGCTCACAAAGGCCGTTGCACTGGTAACTGTAACCGACCCTATCTTGCCGCGCACCGTTAGACCCGTGTATATAAAATCATCATCATAGGGCTCTGATAGGGTGTTATTCCGGTTATTGCGTCCCAAACCTGCGGTGAAATACTGAGAATCTTCATACCGAATAGATTGCAGCGTAAGCGATGCATCGACCGTCCAGTTTTGGTTTAGTTTCCAGCGCAGAGAAGGGCGCAGGCCGAAGATTGCAAGGTCATTGACGTTGTTGCGACCCTGCTCCAGCTCATCAATATAACCATCCCGAAGTTCCGCAAAGCCAGTAATGCGGAGCGCAAGTTTGTCGCTTTTGAGGGGTGTGTTAAAGACAAAGTCCACATTGGCGTTCTTGCCGCCTCCCCGTGTGATTGAGGCAGAACCCCGCACCCTGGCTGATGTTTCGTCAAGCTCTGGCTTCGACGTGATGACGCGGTAAAGTCCGCCGAGTGACCCTGCGCCGTACAGGGTTCCCTGAGGCCCTCGTAGCAGCTCAATACGGTCAACATCAAACAGCCGGACATCCGGGTTTGTATCGGTGAAATTAATCGGGCTTTCGTCAATATAGATGCCGACAACCGTTTGTGTCCGGTCYGCGAAAGGGCCATCAGACAAACCGCGAATGAATATTTTGTTGCGCCCTGGCCCAAGGTTTGTGGTTGTGACGCCAGCAAGATGCGGTGCAAGTGACTGGAAATCCAGCACCCCTAAGTCTTCAATAGCCAGCGAAGAAACAGCGGAGACGCTAAACGGYARACGAAAGCTTGTTCCTGGGCGTTTTACCGCTGTRACGACAAGGTCTTCAATATAGGGTTCTATGGCWATGGGKTCGTGGGAMGCTAWAGGKTYTGCCTTCTCGTGGAGAACGACAGATGCTTTCTTCAGTATCTGGACAGTGGTTTTGTCCAGAAACTTAAAACTGAAGCCTGATCCCTCCAGAATAGACCGGAGAGACACAAGTTTGGATACATGGCGTTTGGTGCCTTGCGACTTTAGACCGGATAAATCTAATCCGGAATAACTAATGGATAAGTGAGCCTCTGCGGCAAACTCAATCAGGGCTGTTTCCAGCGATTGCGGCGCGACGTCATAGAGCACGGGCTGTGCAAAAGTTGGAACGGACATTCCAAGAAATAAACCCGYAACTATGRCGCTCTTAGGCGGTTTTCKGTRCSKAGRTGCCACGCATTGAGCCTATTTTTTTGCGGAAAGGAGGATTTTRTCGTCCAGTATCTGCACATCGATAGATAGGAATTTAGCCAATTGTGTGGCCATCCTCTCAGGYGTTGAAACGGYTAGYGYRCCGGAAAACGWCAGTYCCTCTAGGGTTTGGCTGTTTATCACCAAGGGCATTTTTGAAAACAGCCTGTTGATTTCGGCAACTACATCCCGGAGGAGGCTCGACGTAAAAACAAGGTTGCCACCTGACCACCGGCCTACAAGGGCGGGGTCGACTTGGGTAAGGATGGGGGCAGTGGCTGCTTGCTCATACCGCGCGATAATTCCAGGCTCTACCAAGATGGGTGCAGCCACCGYGTTTTCCTGCTGTCCCGCTTTGCTAGCAACAACCGAAACAAGCCCTTCCTTCACCGCGACTTGCTCATACTCCGGCGTTTTTATCACCTCAAAACGCGTGCCGACAACTCTGATTTCGCGTGTGCCTGTGTTCACATAAAACGGACGGTCTGTATCAGAAATCACATCAAAAAATGCTCGACCTTTAAGCAAAACGATCCGGCGGCTATCTGAAGTCATTACAGCCGAGATTTCAGTGCCTGCAAAMAGYGATACGCGCGAACCGTCGGCAAGCTTRATMACATCAACGCCCTGAGAGGCTGCAACAAATAAGTGCGGYTCRGAAGGMGGRTCRTAAAAGGASGAATAGGGAATAAGYGCAACGAACGCCAAGGCGGTAAGRRCCGCTGTCGCTGTMGCATATTGCGGCCAGTTCCATGCCGCGACAAGGCTGCCAAAGAAGCCCGCCTGTTTCGGTTCTTCGGTGACTGCGGCAAAATCATTTGGGAAGGCGGCACGCACTGCCGCTTCGCTTTGCCCCAGGGTGCGCACAGTCATGGCAACKTGTTCGTAAGCGTCYGCATGGGCAGGGTTTTCGAGYAACCAGTCCATATGCTKCTCTTGCTCTGCAACAGTTGCRCTGCCAGAGTTGAGCTTTGCAAACCAACTGGCTGCACTTTCCTCTATGTCTGTTTCACTATTCGACATTTCTAATCTCTCTAGCTTGATAACGGAGCGAGTAWGGGYTTTCCTCCAGTTTTTCGATCATCTCAAATACTCGTTTCTAAGAACCGCCAACGCTTTTATCGCCTTGATCATGTGTTTTTCGATAGTACTTTTAGGAAAGCCTGTTCGCATAGACACTTCACYATGACTTAGGCCTTCAAATCGGTGGAGTAAAAATATCTGACGCGTCTTTTGCGGTAGCTGATTAAGAATTTGAAGCGCAGCACCGACGTCCTGTTTTGCCGAAAGGGYACGGGCGGGATCGACGCTTTGGCTKGGCCCTAGTGTCACATCCGCGCCCTCCGTATAGACTTGGCCCCACGCCTGCTCGCGCTGAGCGCGCGCTGCTTTTTCTCTGACTCTGTCGATGACCAAGTTAGACGCGATGCGTGCAAGCAAAGCTTCAGGCGAAGCGATTTCTGCAGTGTCATATTTGTTTTGGAAACGAATGAARGCTTCCTGAATAATCTCTTCCGCTTCTGTTGGGTCCTTCACACGTTTTACAATAAACCGCAGGAGCTGCGGCCGAAAGCGTTTGAATAAATCGCTTAGCACCTCGGCCTTTTGCTGCTCATTAGCACCTAAGGTGCGGCTCGTATGTTTCCTGCTAAACATAGGCATAACCTAGCTTAACTGCCCCAATTGATAAAGGTTCTACGGCAATATTTATTTTTTGATTTCGGTGGAGGCGCCCCGATGTTGGCTCCGTTCTCTGTCTGTAGCAACTTCGAAAAGTCGGGAGCAAAATATATGACCATACAGCTTAGCAACCAGATAAAGGTAGCTGTCATCGGCGTAGGAAACTGCGCAAGTTCACTTATACAGGGCCTATATTATTATAGSGCTGCGGAAGCGAAGGATGCCGCTGGTTTAATGCATGAAGAGTTAGGGGGTTACCGACCTAAAGATATAATGATTGTCGCAGCCTACGATATTGATAAGAGGAAAGTTGGCAAAGACATATCGGAGGCCATTTTCGCGCGGCCCAACTGTACAAAAATCTTCCACAGTGACGTCCCACACCAAAATGTAATCGTAAAAATGGGTCCACTATTGGACGGCTATTCCGACCATATGGCGGCATACCCGGATGAACGCCGTTTCATTCCTGCGACCGTTCGTGCGGCGAGTAAGGCGGAGGTAGTGCAGTGTCTTCGAGCAACGGGCGCTGAAGTAATGATGAATTATCTGCCGGTGGGCAGCCAAAAGGCGACGGAATTTTACGCAGAGTGTGCGCTCGAAGCAGGTGTTGCCTTTGTCAATAATATCCCGGTTTTCATCGCCAGCGACCCAGTTTGGGCGGCAAGGTTTGAACAAGCTGGCCTGCCGATCATTGGAGATGATATTAAGGCGCAGTTGGGTGCAACAATCGTCCACCGTATGCTAACAGACTTGTTCGCCAAGCGCGGCGTTGCGATGGACCGCACTTATCAGCTCAATACGGGCGGCAATACCGACTTCTTAAACATGAAAAATCAAAGCCGGTTGGCTTCCAAAAAACTGTCGAAAACCGAGGCTGTACAGGCAGTCGCAGCCCAACGAATAGACGATGAGAACATTCATGTTGGCCCAAGCGATTATGTTGCATGGCAGGACGATAATAAAATCTGTTTCCTCCGCATGGAAGGCCGATTGTTTGGTGATGTTCCAATGAACTTGGAGCTACGTTTGTCCGTAGAGGATTCACCAAATTCTGCCGGTGTGGCCATCGATATGATCCGCTGCGCCAAGCTAGCGCTCGATCGCGGTGAAACCGGCGTTATAGAAGGGCCATCAGCTTTTTTCTGTAAACATCCCCCCTTCCAGCACACGGATGATGTCGCTCGTATGATGACGGAAGCGTTCATTGCAGGATCTGCCACATATCCGATTGCGGCCGACATACCTCCCAGCCTGAAAGTCGCGGCGGCAGAATGAGACCAATGTTTTCTACCTCTACACAGCGCTCTGCCTGCAACTTGTCCCTCGCAACTTGTAGACCCGCAGCAGGGCGCTGTGTTTCCAACTTAAAACAGGAGGTTGGCTGTGGTTACAGTACCCCAAATGCCCAATAGAACAGCTCTGACGCATGAGTATGGACGCCCGCAGCCTATTGAAGATGCTAGCAACCAGTATTTCATTCATCCGATTGCCGCATATGTAGTGAAGGCTTCGATTGCTCTGGGTTTAAGCCCAAATTTTCTCTCCTTGATGGGACTAGGCTGCGGTTTGCTTGCGGGTTACTTTTACTATCACCTACCGCAAAACGGCTATGTTTACACTGCCTTTTTGCTAATGGTTTGCTGGCATATTCTTGACGGTGCGGACGGCCGTCTGGCGCGCGCCACCGGCAGGTCCAGTGCCTTTGGCCGGATTAT